>CAZVTW010000159.1:0-11789 GCA_964629805.1 uncultured Bacteroidales bacterium
AAATAAATTATTATCTTCAACCCATTAATATGCAATAAACAATAGAAATTTAGTACTTTAGAATGTTTTTTTGTATTTAATATTTTAAATAGCCATTATTTCTAACATAACTTTCGGGACAGGGTACTAGTTGTTTACAAAAGGGTAATCTTGCTAAATATGGATTCCGTTTTAATGTTGTTGATTCTGATAAAATGGGATTCATGTCGACTATAAAGGGATTAGATAAAATTAAAGTTTTCACCTTTCACTTTCTTCTTTTATCTTCTAACCACTAACTTCTCTCCCCTTCACCTTCCTTAATAAACATCCTGTGCAGCAACTTGTTTAAATCATCCTGCATCACAGGTTTTGTGATGTAGCCGGAAAAGCCAAGTTTTTTGCTTTTTTTTATCTCCTCGGGCATGGCATAAGCTGTCTGGGCTACAACTGGAATATCCTTATTTTTAGCCCGGATTTCTTTGATTATTTCGTAGCCGTCTTTATGAGGCAGGCGAATATCAAGAAATATAAAATCATCATTATTGAATTCTTTTATGGCTTCTTCTCCGTCTGTGGCAATGACAATGTCTGCGTGTGTTTCCAATAACATGTATTTAATAAGCTCGAGGCTGTAGATATCATCCTCTGCAATCAGAATTTTTTTCCCTGTCAGGTCTGGAAGCCTGTTGTCTGTTTCTTCCTCTTCTTCCTCCATATTTTCGGCAACATCTTCTTGATAAGGAATTGTAAAATAAAAAACGGACCCCTTCCCTTTTTCAGATTCCACCCAAATTTCACCTCCCATCAAAAGGGTTAGTCCTTTGGATATAGATAATCCCAGGCCGGTTCCCTTCATGACTTTAGTCGGGGAATCTGATCCCTGGGAGAACCGTTCAAATATTTTTTTATGATACTCTTTTTCAATCCCAATGCCTGTATCTTTGACATAAAACAAGATATCTTCCTTATTCCTTACTTTATAACCAACCTCAATATATCCTTTTTCCGTGTACTTATATGCATTACTGATGAGATTGCTTAATATCTGTTGTAACCTGTATTCATCACATTTAATGTACAATTTGTCTGTATTGTCTTCAAAATTGAGTCTGAAATCAATATTATCCTTTTTACCATTAGCTGCATATCCTTCAAACTGGTCTTTGAGCCTTTTAAGCAGTGTGTTGACATGAATGCAAACAGGATGAATAGACAGGCCATTTGCTTCGAGCCTTGAGATATCTACTATATCATTAATTATATTGAGCAAATGATTTCCTGATCGGTTTATTGTATCCATATGTTTTATTTGCTCATTATCGGTCATCCGTTTTTTGAGCATGTTAGCAAGACCAAGGATAGAGTTCAGGGGGGTGCGAATCTCATGTGACATATTTGCCAGGAAAGCAGCTTTGAGGTTAGATGCCTGTTCTGAGGCCTTTTTGGCCCGTTTTAGTTCTTCTTCCCGTTTGATGACCTGTGTCATATCTTTTACAATGTTTGAAATAGCCACCACTACCCCATTGGTATCTTTTATCGGTGATTTGGTGATTGAAACCGGAACAATATTTCCGTCTTTAGTTTTGTGCACTGTTTCATGGTTTTTTACTTTCTCACCTTTTGCAACCTTTTCTATTAATGCTTTATCTCCGTCGCTTTTCGGATAGGCATACAAATCGCCTGCATTTTTTCCGACAGCTTCTTTTTCTTCATATCCGTACAATTGCAGCGCTCCGTCATTCCATGATAATATCTCTCCGCCCGGGGATTCGCTAAAGATAGCATCCTCAGAAGATTCTACAATGGAAGCCAGATGAAGACGGGTCTCCGTTTCATTTTTTATACGTGTGATATCCTGTAATAAAATGGCAAAATATCCTTCATCGTATGAAAAATAATGTATCCTGAAGTGTTTGCCTAATTGCTCAAAATATCGTTCTTCCTGAAATGGTTTATTATTAAGCGCCTTATTAGCAGTTTGAAATAAATCTTCTTCAAAATCCTTATCATGAAATATATGCCCGAATTCCATATTTTTAAAATTGTCTTGTTCAATGCCGGTAAGGGTTTTAAAAGCCTGATTGACCTCAATAATACTATAATCTTTCAGTAATCCTTTTTTATTCCTGTCAGCCTTAATAAGAGCAAAACCGTTGTCCATATTATTAAACAAAAGCTTATATTTCTTATCTTTTTCAGCAATAAGTTTCTGAATTCTATTTTTCTCTGTAATGTCAGTAAATGTAATGACAACCCCGTCTATGCTGTCCTGAAGGGTTCGATATGGCAGGATCCGCATCCAGTATTGTTTGTCAGAATCGGTAGCAACTTCCTTTTCAACAGGAACAAGTGACTCAAGAACATGGCAAATATGAGATATTAAATCTATATCAATGGCTTTAATGCCGAAATCTTCAATGGACCTGTCGATATCAGTTTCAACAAGATTGATGATTTTTCTAACAGGAGCAGTAAACCGTTTTATGTTCAGATTCTTATCCAGGAAAAGTGTCCCTATCTGTGTGCTGTGTAAAAAATTATTCAGGTCATTATTTATGCGTGATATCTCGTCAATTTTCCTTTGGAGTTCATTGTTTGATGTTTCAAGTTCTTCATTGAGCGACTGCATCTCTTCTTTAGACGACTCGAGCTCCTCATTGGCGCTTTGCAGTTCTTCATTGCTTGAACGTGCCTCTTCATTGGCTGATTTGAGTTCCTCATTAGATGTCTCAAGTTCTTCAACCACATTCTGCAGGTATTCCCGTGTTTCAGAAAGTTCCTGTTCCATCTGCCAAATATATTCGTCCGAATCTTCTGACATGCGTTGAACTTTTGAGTCATATTCTTTTGAAAACTCAGGTACAGTCGAAGGGGGCTGAATATTGATAATTAAAAAATTGTTAAAACTAACAGGCCTCAACACAGGGGTAATGAAAATATCGATAGTCTCTTCACCGTTCTCAGACAATACTTTGATATTTTCATATTTAAGCCTTTTTCCATTCTTGTGTAATTTACGCAAAGCATTTGATAACGGAACTTTGAGTCCCTCCCTGGCCAGATTAACAATATTGTTGGTAGGTTCGCCTGCTTGTAAGGTAAAATATTTATCACTTTTTCCGAGGGTATATAATAATTCTCCCTGTTTATCAACTATCATGAATGGATGGAGATATTCTTTCAGGGCAGTTTTTTCAGCAAACTCTTTAACAGATACTTCACGTTTCGGGCTTTTTACTCTTTGGTTCGGTTTAGTCTGCATTATCTCAGCGCCTTTTGATTGTAACAAATAATCAGTAATGGCATGTCTGTTTTCTATTTTCTTATATATTCTGTTTTTTAAATTGACAAGTAAAAACATATCTTTCATATTCCCCTGAGATTCGAAACTGCCCAAAAATAGATAACCATCAAAGCGGAGTGCATAATGTAAAGTGTTGAGTACATGTTTTTGGATACCTGAATCAAGATAAATAAGAAAATTGCGGCAACTAATCAAATCAAGTCTTGAGTATGGCGGATCTTTAATAATACTGTGTTCGGCAAAGACAATGGTATCCCTGATATCTTTTTTTATTTGGTAGACAGCGTCTTTTTTTGTAAAATATTTTTTCAGTATATCTGTCGGCACATCAGACTCATTGTTTTCGCGAAACTGCCCATATCGTGCAATTTCCAGTGCATCTTTGTCTATATCCGATGCAAACATCTGAATCTCCTTTCTGATATTGTTTTTTTCCATATATTCAGAAACAAGTATCGCAATCGAATACGCCTCTTCGCCTGTGGAGCATGCAGCTACCCATATACGAACAGGTTCACTTTTTTTCTGTGAAAATATTTCTGGTAATACATTTTCCTCCAGGGATTTAAAAGCAGGCATGTCCCTGAAAAAAGAGGTGACTCCAATCAATAATTCTTTAAAGAGCTTTTCAACCTCTTCCGGTTTTTTTTCAAGAAAATCGGCATATTCTTTCAACAGTGTGTATCTGTATATTACCATTCTCCTGCGTAAACGTCTGTATATTGTATTTCTTTTATATTTTGAAAAATCATATTCAGTTTCTTTTTTTAAGAGTTCATATATCCTGTTAATTTGCCGTTCAATATCATCGTCAGGGAAAGGTTTATCCTCTGTTGTTAAACAATTGCAGAAGTCAAGGATGCGTGGAGGAATTTCCTTTATTTGGAGCACCAGGTCAACACCGCTTTCAATGGCGCTCAGGGGCATAGAATTAAATTCTGCTGTTTCCGGGTCCTGAGCAATGGTAAAGCCCCCCTGGCTTTTTATTTCCTTAATGCCCAGCGTGCCGTCAGTGCCACTTCCAGTGAGAATAACTCCGAAAGCCCTGTCCCTATATTCAAAAGCCAGGGCTCTAAAAAAGTAATCAACAGGAAGATAAGCCCCTTTCTTCTTTGTCTCAAAAGACTTTAATAAAAAACGGTTATTCGAAATCCTGACATACTTATGGGGCGGTCCGATGTAAACATGGTTTGACCTGACCTCCTGTTCATGCTCTATTTCTGACACCGTAACAGGACAGGAATTGTTGAGTATCTCCGGAAGTTGACTCTTACGGTCAGCCGACAGATGCAGAATGACGACATAGGTCAGGTTGCTGTTTGGCTCTATATTTTCAAACAGGGATTGAAGGGTTTTAACGCATCCGGCGGAAGCGCCTATCCCTGCAATTATTGGTTGTTTTGGTTTGTTGTGTTTTTCATCGTTTGTTTTTAGTTAAAGGGTTATATAAAGTAAAACTAATAATTCAAAAATATGTTTTTTTTTATCACAAACAGAAACACATTATAATGTATCGGGCACTTTAAAGGATGTTTTTCTGGCATCATAGCAGACAGCAATGGTTCGCATACAAACAAGTGTTACGAAACTGATGTTGACATATGAGAACGGGAAAAAGCGTATACAAAGAACCTGCTAAAAATCAGTACACTTAAAAAGGAAATTGTGAAAAGAATATCTAAAATTGTGTCCGGCGGGAGAGATATTATGACCGAAAAAAATTAATTATGATATATTTACAATTGCATTTTGTGGGTATACATATGTATTTTTAATGTAAATAAAACGTATTTGTTTTGATCAAAAGATCATAGACGCAAGATATACAAATAAACATGTAAAAACAAATTATGAAGGGCAATAATATTGTTTTATTTAACAGACGGAAGTCATATTTATAAAAAAAAAAAGCTCTTGCCTTATTTTATCCCGTATTATTCATAAATAATCCTTGTCTTCAACAACGACTAAGATTCTCTAAAACTTTATACAAAAGTTTAAGTATCGGGATGATAAACACGAGACAGGCTCTCAAAGTTGGGATTAGCTGAAAAATGTGCAGGTTGCTCGCGTTTCTTATCTGGCATATTTTTTGGCGAAACATGAGTAAAAATTATATTATGAGTCAAAAACAAGGCAGGGTGATTATCACATCATCACGAATTATCATGGCGTTGGTTATTGCGCGTAGTCTTGGCAGGCGGAATGTAGAAATTATCGGCGCTGATTGTATTAGCGCTACCATGCTTTCCATGTCAAAATATGTACAGTATCACGAGGTCTATACAAATTATCTGACAGATGAAGAGGCATTTTTGGATGACCTGGAAAAAATCATTTTGAAGCACAAACCACACGACGACCGGCCTTATCTTCTTATGCCGGTGTTCACCGAAACAATGCTTATTGCCAGGGCTGCCGAAAGATTCAGGCCGCATATTACAGTTGCCTGCCCGTCATATGAGACAATAAGCAGTGTACATCCAAAAAACAACTTTGTTACCACTGCTATGAAGCATGATGTTAATATACCTGCTTCATATTTACCGGAAGAGAAAAAAGATCTTGATAAAATCATGCAGGAAATACATTTTCCCATACTGACAAAACCTTATGATGAATCAGGCGGAAAGGGTATAAGAAAAGTGCATGGAAGACAGGAATTATATAATGCTTATGAAGACAACCTTGATATATACGGACAACCGCCTTTGATACAGGAATTGGCAGAAGGCGAGGATTATTGCCTTACTACCATGTTTTGTGAGGGTGAGATAAAAACAGGCATGGCCTACCGGAACCTGACACAATTCCCTGCAGAAGGGGGAAGCGGTGTCATGCGTGAAACAATAGACGAATCACCATTTTGCCCCGAGGCTGTCAAACTGCTTCAGCCATTAAAGTGGACGGGGCTGGCACAGTTTGATTTTTTATGGAATGGAGATGAGAACCAACAGCCATATATGATTGAGCTCAATCCCAGGTTCTGGGCAGGATTATACCAGTCCGTACAATCAGGTATCGATTATCCCTGGTTGAATTACCTGCTTTTTTCGAATCAGGAACTCCCGGAAATTAAAGAACCAGACAGAGGAGAAAAAACCAAAATTCCGGGTATCTGGTTACTTTCCCTCATACAGGAAAGCCTTCATATTGATAACAGTCTGAAAGAAATAAAAGAAGCCGGGGCTGAGGCTATCAATGATTTCCGTGCGAACAGAAACATTTGGAAAGCGTTTAAAACATTATTTAACAATACAAAATATAACAAGGCGGGATTATTTGACACAGAGAGATTTATTTCACAGCTACAGCAAGCCAAAAATGCAGAAAACGAGATTTTCGACAGTGAAGACCCAAACGCAGCATTCGGACTGGCCTATTCGTTGATCTACCTGGTCAAACATAAAAAATTACCGCCAGAGGTGGGATTATGATACCATGTCTTTTCTGCTTAAAATATTTGAACAATTATCGTATCATGTGTAACAATTTCACAAAACTGTGAATATATTCCACGATATACATTCGTAAGAACCACGCACCTCATTTTTATTATTGATTAAAAATCAGCGACATATAAAATAAGTAGTCATTTAAGCATAAGAGGCACAATCTTTCCGGAGAATACTACAAGATTAAAAAATTATCAACCATGACTTTTATACAAATATTTTTGACCATCATCGTCGCCGCCCTTGTAGGTGTCTTGTTTTATTACATATTTAAGAAAGCAGGTCCCTGGGGCACTTTCTGGAGTTTTTTACTCATCCTCATTCTGGCCGGTGTAGCAGCAGCAGCCTGGATACCGCCGGTAGGCCCTATTTACCAGGATGTTGCCTGGATACCGGTATTGTTTGTCATCCTGCTATTCGCACTGTTACTGGCTGCCGCAACACCCGGGAGACGGCGGGGAAAACCGCCGGAGGCTCCTCCGCCTGAAAAATACGGAAGAGGCGCATTTACGGCAATTGTGGCTTTAGGGGTGTTTTTCTGGCTTTTTATTTTTTTCCTCTTTCTTGCGGCCATACTTGGGGTTGTGGTATCTGTGGCGGCTTAAACTAAGGAACTGTTTTCCTAAGATCAATTGAGTCAATAGTATAAACCTAAATCTTATCATTATGTTAAAATCAGTTAATCCGTACAAAACGACACTCATAGAGGAGTATGAGGAATTATCAAACGATCATATCGACAAAATTCTTCATGCAGCAGATAAAGCATTTTATTCCTGGCGCGAATTAAGTTTAAGGGAACGCACTGAATACATAAAAAAATGTGCTGATGAGCTTCAGAAAAACATAGAACTTTATGCCGGTGTTATAACCACAGAAATGGGTAAAACCATTAAGGAGTCAAGAAAAGAAATCAATAAATGTGTTATGATGAGCCGGTACTTTATTGAACATGCACATGAATTTCTATCCAAAGAAAAAATTGAGCTTGAGGATGGTACAGGTTTCAAAGTATATGATCCTTTAGGTATTATTCTCGGAATTATGCCCTGGAATTACCCATTCTGGCAGTTTTTCAGATTTGCTGTGCCCTCGTTGCTGGCAGGCAATGTAATTGTATTGAAACATGCCTCAAACGTACCCCAAAGTGGATCATACATTGAAGAGGTATTTGAAAAAGCCGGATTTCCTGAAGGAGTCATGCAAAATCTTATGATAAGTTCTTCCAAAATCAACCGGGTTATACATGACAAACGCATCCGGGGTATCAGCCTGACAGGAAGCGTTTCTGCCGGAGAAAGAGTAGCAGAGGAAACAGGAAAAAAAGTAAAAAAACAGTTCTTGAACTTGGGGGCAGTGACCCGTTTATCGTGATGAAAGATGCTGATTTACAGGAAGCCGCAAAAAAAGCAGTCAAAGCCAGAATGAAAAATTTTGGACAGAGTTGCGATGCGGCAAAAAGATTTATCGTTCATGAATCAAAGTATGAGGAATTTCTGTCAAAAATGAAGCAGGAATTTTTAGACCTGCAATTTGGTGATCCTACTGATGAGAATACTGATTACGGGTCACTCTCGAGTGAAGCTCAAAAAAACCAGCTTGCCCAACAAGTCGGGGAGTCAATAAAAATGGGAGCAAATGTATATTGGCAGGGAAAAAAAGCGCCATCCGAAGGAGCATTTTTTAATCCGATTATCCTGACAGATATTACGGCAGACATGCCTGCCTACAATGAAGAACTCTTTGGTCCGGTGGCTTGTGTATTTCCTTTTAAAACAGAGAAAGAAGCAGTTCTGATTGCCAATGACACGGAATTTGGACTTGGCGCCTCTGTCTGGAGCGCTGATATTGACCATGCACAGAAGCTGGCAAGAGAAATTGAGGCAGGAATTGTTTTTATCAACGAAGAGGTTTCATCAAAGCCTCAGCTTCCTTTTGGCGGAGTCAAAAAATCCGGTGTCGGGCGTGAAATGTCTGATATTGGGATAAGGGAATTTACGAACGAAAAGGCAATTTGGGTGCCTTCATAAGACGGAAAGTCTAAAAGCAGTAATTTTCCTGACCAAAACAGGCTGGCTTTTTCGTGTATCCCTCCCGATTGAATTGGGAGAGAACCACTGATTAGACACAAAGAACCACAGAGAGAAGAAATTATATCTTTGTGAATCTCTCTATTGTATTTATATAGAGACAAACCTGAATAGTTACAAAAATTAATTTACTATGGCAGATAAACATCAATCAAATACACAGGAATATTACGAACTACTTGTTCAGAATGCACAAAAAGGTGAACCATATTTTATGATGTTCAGGGGAGACCCGGTGATGTATGTTGCTATACCGGTTATTAGTACCAGTTTCATTGAGGGAGACGATCATATTTTTTCATTCAAAGTCTTACTTCCTGAAGAGCATAAAGGCACCTACACGCATTCTCTTGAGGATATTGAATTAATGGAAAAACGAATTTTAAATTAGGCATTGATGAAAAATAAAATGGACAAATTCCGGTTTATTTTTTTTCAATGCCTTAACACGACATTGTATGCAGCAGGAGAAAACACAAATATTACTGGTAGGAGCAGATGAATTCAATCTTGAGGAATTATCATACATAGACAATCGCGAAAGATACGAATTTATACCACGGTTTGATCCGAAAGAGATTCAGCAAATGCATGAATATGATATTCGCGGTATTGAGAAAAAATTAGAAGAAGTTCTTGTTCAATATGATATCAGGGCTATTATTAGTTTTTTTAATTTCCCTTTTTCTTTGATGGCACATTATCTTTCAGAAAAAAGAGGTTTTAGAGGCCCTTCATTGTTAAGCAGTCTGAAATGTCATCATAAATACTGGAGCAGGGTTGAACAGCAACGCTGTGTTCCGGAGAATGTGCCTGCATTTGAAAACATAAATCCTTTTAACCCTACACCCTGGGATGAACTCAATTTACCCCCGGTGTTTTGGTTAAAACCTGTCAAATCGCATGCTTCCAAACTTGGATTCAGGATTGAATCAAAAAAAGATTACGAGCAGGCTTTGATCAAATGAAAGGAAGCAATCAGTCATTTTGCCATACCATTTAACTATCTTTTTCACAAAGCGCCGCTACCCGACTACATTAAAGAGGTAGACGGTTTTCAATGTATTGCAGAGGAAATAATCAAGGGTCATCAATGTACTTTATCAGGATATGTCTATAACAATGAGGTATTTACATATGGCATTGTTGACTCGCTGCATTACAGCGAGGCGCCTTCATTTTTTTGCTACCTCTTACCAGGTCAGTTACCCGGAGATGTCCGGCAAAGGATAGAAAGCGCTGCGATCACAGTGATGAAATTTTTAGGCTTTAATAATTCTCCCTTCAACATAGAATTCTTCTATGACCAGGAGCAAGACAGGATTTATATCCTTGAAATTAATCCGCGAATGTCGCAATCACACAGTTACTTGTATGCACAGGTAAAAGGCCGCTCCAATCACCAGGTGTTAATAAATCTGGCCTTAGGAGAAAAACCTCAAATAAGGCATAAAACCGGACCAGATAACTATGCCGGAAAATTTCAGTACCGCTTTTTTCATGACGGAATAGTGGAGAGAACACCAGGGCGCCGGGAAATCCTTGAACTTGAACAGCAATATCCCAATGCAAAAATTCATGTTACTGTGCAAGAAGGCGATAAATTATCGGAGATGAAAATTTCAGATGCATATAGTTATGATGTTGCCGAAATATTCCTCGCTGCAACCACAAAGGAAAAACTCTTTGATACTTACAATGAAGTGAAAGATAAACTTGACATCAGAGTAAAACAATAATACCTTGAGACAAATAAGTGATTTTCCATATACATACGAAGAGATTGAAAATATCCGCATTCCGGTTTCTGAAGGCATATCATTGTCAGCCAGGTTCTGGAAACTCCATACAGGGAATGAAAAAATTCCTGCAATTATTGAATACATACCTTACCGTAAGAGAGATATAAAACGAATCCGCGACGAAGGTATCCACCGCTATTTTGCCGGTCATGGTTATGCCTGCCTGCGTGTTGATATTCGTGGAAGCGGAGATTCCGAAGGGGTATTGACAGACGAGTATTTAGAGCAGGAATTACAGGATGGCGAAGAGATTATCCGGTGGGTAAGAAACCAGGAATGGAGTAACGGAAAAGCCGGGATGATAGGAATATCCTGGGGCGGATTTAACGGGCTGCAGCTGGCAGCAAGAAGGCCTGAAGGTTTAGAAGCAATTATCTCTGTTTGTTCGTCAGATGACAGGTATCTTGATGATGTACACTACATGGGCGGGTGCCTGCTGGGAGATAATTTGTCCTGGGCCTCTGTCATGTTCCGAAAAAACAGTTACCCGCCTGATCCAGAAATCGTTGGAAACAAATGGAAAGATATGTGGCTTGACAGATTAGAGAATAGTGGTTTGTGGCTTGTTAAATGGCTTCAGCATCAACAACGGGACCAGTACTGGAAGCGTGGCTCAGTGAGTGAAAACTATAGTGATATAAAGATTCCGGTCATGGCAGTCAGTGGCTGGGCCGATGGTTATACAAACACGGTATTCCGTCTGATGAAAAATCTGACCAGCCCCGGGATGGCCCTGGTAGGACCCTGGAGCCATAAATATCCACATCTTGGAGAACCGTCTCCGGCAATCGGATTCTTACAGGAATCGTTGCGCTGGTGGGACCAATGGCTTAAAAGACAGGACACAGGCATCATGGATGAATATCGTCTCAGGCTGTGGATGCAGAAAAGTGTTCCACCCGGCACCTCATACGAAAACAGGCCCGGCTATTGGTTAGGACTGGATGACTGGCCTTCTGGTAATGTGGAAAATAAAATATTTTATATTAACAAAAACGAATTGTTAGAGCAAGCTGAACAAATTAATCCTGAAAAACTTGATATCCATTCACCCTTACGACTGGGACTATTCGCCAGGAAATGGTGCTCATACAGTGCACCTCCCGATCTTCCCGGCGACCAGCGTGAAGAAGACGGAGGAGCTGAAGTATTTACC
>CAZVTW010000160.1:0-5928 GCA_964629805.1 uncultured Bacteroidales bacterium
GTAAAATCGTTGCTGACGGGTCTTCAGATGAACTGAGAAAACGTGGTCAGGGGCGGGAAATACTCAGAATAACCATTGAAGGCGGAGAGCGTAACCAGGTCTTTGAAGAACTGAAAAAAGTTGAAAACGTTGATGTTGTTGATTTCATTGAAAACAAGGAAAATGCCTTTGAAATTCAGTCAAAGGAAAATACATCATCAAGAAAAGATATCTTTCAGTTATGCGTTGACAAAGGCTGGTTCCTGACTGAAATGACACCTATTGAAACAAAACTTGAGGATATTTTCCGCGAATTAACCTTAAACTAAATTACGTCTAATTGTACCTTAGTTGTACATCATCATAAAATATTGTTATCATGAAAAAAATCTGGATTATTACACGAAGGGAATTGAATTCCTTTTTCGATTCACTTATGGCATATATCATGATAGTCGCCTTTCTTGGTTTTAGCGGCTTTTTTACCTGGCTGTATGGCAGTGATGTTTTTTTTGTAAACCAGGCTAGCCTGCAGTCATTTTTCTCAGTAGCATACTGGACACTTTTCTTCTTTATCCCTGCACTGACAATGGGATTACTGGCAGAGGAAAACAAAACAGGCACCATTGAAATGATACTGACAAAACCAATCAGTGACTGGCAGGTTGTTGTAGGGAAATTTTTTGCTACATTATTGCTGATATTAATATCGCTGGCACTGACTTTGATTTACTATATCACAATTTCTCAATTGGGACCAATTGACCACGGCGCTGTTATTTCCGGCTATTTTGGTCTTCTTCTTATGAGCGCTGCTTATATCAGCATTGGTATTTTCACCAGCGCCATAACCAATAACCAGATCATTTCTTTCCTGCTGGCGCTCATTATCGGCATCTTCTTCCATATTCTGTTCGGCATTATGGCAGGTAACCTGACCGGTACACTCGGTGGTGTTTTTAACTACCTTAGTCTTAATACCCATTTTGAATCAATTTCTCGTGGTGTTATTGATTCAAAGGATATTATTTACTTTCTGTCAGTTATTTTCGCCGGACTATTTGCTACCGAAGCAGTTCTGGCAAAACGAAATATCGTTCATTAAAAAAATATTTGAAAAGATTTAAATCTTACACAAAAAGATAAAGACAATGAAATCAAAAAAGGCTATATCATATTATATACTTTTAATTATTGGTGTGATAGTGTTAGTTAATATTTTATCACACAGGTTTTTTGTGAGGCTTGATTTTACTGAAGATCAGCGGTATACCCTCAGCCAGGCTACCAAGGACATCCTTGAGAATCTGGATAATCCTGTCACTGTGACAGCATATTTTTCTGAGGACTTGCCACCTCACATTGCCCAGACAAAGACTGATTTTAAAGACTTGCTCATCGAATATTCCAACAGGGCAGGTGGTAATCTTGTTTATGAGTTTATTAATCCGAACGAGGATGAAGAGGCTCAGCAAAAAGCAGTCCAGGCGGGTATTCAACCAGTGCTTATTAATGTCAGGGATAAAGACCAGATGAAACAACAAAAGGCATTTCTTGGCGCTGTTGTTCAACTGGGAGAGGAATCTGATGTTATTCCTTTTATGCAGCCGGGAGCTGCTATGGAATATGCCCTTTCTTCAAGTATCAAAAAGCTCTCTGTCATCGATAAACCGATTATTGGCTTATTGCAGGGGCATGGAGAGCCATCTTTGAGGGCATTACAGGATGTTAATAATTCTCTTTCTGTCCTGTATAATGTTGAAGAAGTCAGGCTGACGGATACTACAGATCAGTTGAGTAAGTATGAAACTGTTGCTATCATTGCGCCTAAGGATTCATTTCCGGACAGTCATCTGGCCCAGCTGGATAATTACCTGGCTTCGGGAAATGACCTGTTGGTGGCTATGAATCGTGTGAAAGGTGATTTTAGCACAGCAATGGGAAGTGAGGTAACAACAGGTCTTGAAAGCTGGTTAAGTCGTAAAGGCCTTACAGTAGAAAAGAACTTTGTTGTTGATCAAAATTGTGGAAATGTATCGGTGCCGCAGCGTGCCGGCCCTTTTTCAATTATGGCACAAATTGAATTTCCATATATTCCGATTATTTCTAATTTTGCAGACCACCCGGCCACAAAAGGCTTAGAAGCAGTTGTCCTTCGGTTTGCCAGCTCTATCACATTCACAGGAGACACAACACTTCATTATGTTCCCTTAGTTATGACCTCAGAAAAGTCCGGGACAAAATCAGCTCCAACATATTTTAATATACAAAAAAAATGGTCAGCAAGTGATTTCCCGCTTTCTAATTTAACAGTGGGGGCATTAGTAGAAGGAAAAATCGCCGGAGATAATAATTCAAGATTGATTGTTATTTCTGATGGTGATTTTGCAGTCAATGGTGAAGGACAGGATGCAAGGCAACTGCAGGGTGACAATGTGAATCTGATGGTTAATTGTATTGATTGGTTGTCGGATGACACAGGACTTATTGATCTCCGGACAAAAGGTGTTACAGCACGTCCACTTGATGAAGTTGAAGATTCAACAAAAACATTATTAAAATATCTCAATTTCTTACTCCCAATTATCCTGATTATTATTTTTGGGCTTATCAGAAGCCAAAGGAACAGAACATTACGAATTAAAAGAATGGAGGCTGATTATGTTTAAGAAATTAAATATTAAAACACTGGCAATTATTTTTGTAGTACTACTCGGTATTGTACTGCTGGTAGACCTTTTGGACAGAAAGAAAGGTGAAAGAACATTCCGCAAAGAAATCGTGGAAATTGACTCGGCCAAAGTATCTTCAATCATCATCAAAGGTCGTGAAAGCGACGATAAACAGGTGAAAATATTTAAAGGCGCTGACGGTTGGCAGGTTGAAGATAAAGATGGTAATGTATTTAATGCAGATCCGAATACTGTTAAAAATCTCATCTCTGAACTGTTGAAAATGAAAGCCGAACGGGTTGCTGCTACAAGTAAATCAAAATGGGAACAGTTTGAGGTCAATGATTCGCTGGGATCACGTGTTGTTGTCATGAAGGATAATGAAAAGATAGCTGACCTTGTTATTGGTAAATTCTCTTACTCCCAGCCACAAGGCGGGCAACAAATGATGCGAAATCCCTATGCCCGGCAAAGACAGAAAATGACTTCTTATGTCAGACGTGCCGGGGATGATGTTGTTTATGCCGTTGATGGTTTCATGAGAATGACATTCAGAAATGATGCTGATTCATACAAAAACAAGAATATTATTAGTGGTACAAAAAGTGACTTCACTTCTTTGAAATTCAATTATCCTGCTGACAGTTCTTTCACGATGATGAAACAGAACGATAAATGGATGGTTGATGGCTTGCTGGCTGATTCTGCAAGCGTTGCCAAATACCTCGGTAATATTGCTTATACGTCAAGCTCGGATTTTGCAGACAAGGAACTCATTGATAAGAAAGGTGATGTTGTGTATTCTCTTTATATAGAAGGAGATAATATTGCACCGGTTGAAGTTCAGGCTTTCAGGGCTGATACAAGTATGATTGTGACAAGTTCTCAAAACAAAGGCAGTTATTTTAATGCCTCAAAATCTGATCTGATCGATGAGATTTTCATTGGAAAAGATGAATTATTTGCATCCGGACAGGAAGAATAGTTTTTAGTTTTTTCTGACTGGATTCAGGATAAACATAAAATAGTTAATAGATAAAGGCGGGTATGAAAAATATACCCGCTTTTTTTATGTTTTTGGATGTTATTCTATTTTCAGCTTATACTTAACTTAAGATTGCTAATTTTTTACCCTCTATGGGTTTTAAGCCCTTTGAGGGTTGGCCTTTTTCAAATATTAGATGTTAACATATAACACCTTTAAAGTGTAGGAGAAAATTGGAGGATTAAGAAAAAACGATAAATTCATTTTCATATGTCTAAATTTTTGTCCGCGAAAATTTTTTTGTCCGCGAAAACTTTTTTGTCCGCGAATTACGCAAATTACGCGAATTAATTAACTTTCAGTTAATTTTTTAATCATCGACGTGTCCCGAAATCTTCGATTTCGAGGATGCCCGACCAAAGTCGGTATATCCCGAAATCTTCGAATTAGAGGATGCCCGACTCAAAGTCGGTATGTCCCGAAATCTTCGATTTCGAGGATACTCGACCAAAGGTCTGTATATTAAAAAACCATTATCATGGATGTTTCCATGTTTAAAATTCATGTTATTTGTTAAATAATCTTTTTAATCTTAATGACACATTCACCAATGCTATCAATACCGGTACTTCGACCAGGGGCCCGATAACAGTGGCAAAAGCTTCGCCCGAATTAATGCCAAAAACTGACACAGCTACGGCAATGGCAAGTTCAAAATTATTACTGGCTGCCGTAAACGATAATGTTGTTGTCTTTTTATAGTCTGTTCCCATCTTTTTACTGAGAAAAAAGGATACAAGAAACATCAAAACAAAATATATCACCAGTGGAACAGCAATCCGAACCACGTCAAACGGCAGTTGTACAATATATTCACCTTTTAATGAAAACATGACCAGGATGGTAAATAGTAAAGCAATGAGGGTCAAAGGACTGATTTTTGGGATGAATTTTTTTTCATACCAGTCTTTACTTTTCATCCTGATGAGAGAAAAACGTGTTATCATCCCCGCAATAAAAGGAATGCCCAGGTAAATGAAAACACTTTGGGCAATTTCAGTCATCGTGATATCAACAACTGACGATTCCAGGCCGAAATATTCAGGTAATATGGTAATGAAGACATAAGCATAGACCGAATAAAAGAATACCTGGAAGATACTGTTAAAAGCGACCAGACCGGCTGCGTATTCGGTATCTCCTTTAGCCAGTTCATTCCAGACAATAACCATGGCAATACACCGTGCCAGCCCGATGAGTATCAATCCCGTCATGTAATGAGGTTGATCTGGCAAAAACAGGATGGCAAGAAAAAACATCAGTATCGGTCCGATAAACCAATTTTGAAAGAGTGACAGACCCAACACTTTCCAGTTTTTAAATACATCGCCCAATTCTTCATATTTCACCTTAGCAAGTGGCGGATACATCATAACAATCAGACCGATGGCAATGGCTATATTGGTGGTTCCGTATGAGAAGGTATCCCAAAAAACAGCTATTTTCGGATATAAATAACCTGTTGCAACGCCTGTCAACATGGCCGTAAATATCCAGATAGTGAGATATCTGTCAAGAAAAGAAAGTTTTTTTGTTTGTTCAGGCATCAAGTTGTGGTTTTAGATGTTTCTCGTATAAATTTTTGAATTCTTTTTGTATTTCGTCTCTGACTCGATAATATTCATTCATGATAAATTCTTCACTTCCGGTTGCTGTTGACGGATCGTCAAATCCGATATGCTTCCTGTTTTTGACATTTCCCAGGAAAACAGGGCAGGTTTCATTGGCATGATCACAGACGGTAATCACATAATCCCACTCCATATTTAAATATGTATCAACATGCTCTGGTTTACCACCGCTGATATCAATACCAATTTCCTTCATAACCTTTACAGCAGTCTGATTGACCCGGGCAGCAGGTTCGGTTCCCCCGGAGCGAACTTCTAAACGATCATCAAATGATTGTAAAAAACCCTGGGCCATTTGGCTACGGCAGCTATTTCCTGTACACAAAATAAGAATTTTCATAATTGTTTTTTTTATCTTTTTACTCTGAATAAACCTTTAATTCATAGATTTTCATTATTTCTTTGATTCCTGCAATTCAACAATTTGTTCTTTCATATGATGCATGATGAAAAACATTTCCCTGGCAATTTGCCTGCACCGTTTATCATATGTTGTAGCTTCTGAGGCTGTTTTGTCAGAATAACGGGGATCTTTGTACGGCAGGGAAAAACGTTTATCTGCCCCTTTAACAACAGGGCAGGAATTATCTGCATCAGAACA
>CAZVTW010000160.1:6028-11712 GCA_964629805.1 uncultured Bacteroidales bacterium
CTGACAACCTGCGATTTATTCCATACATCAAACATGTAATCACTGATTTTTTCCAGGTCTTTTTTTCTTTTTTTGTCAATTTGTTCGAATTCCTTAGACAGTGAACTGACATATGTCTGGAGTTTATCATAAAACTCCTGTGCTTTTATTCCGGAGGGAATAATAATGACAATCATTATTAATAGAAGAAAGATAACATTTTTTGTTTTCATAACATTCAAATTTTTATTTTAACATTTTAATTTTTCCTGTGATATTAATTGTTCAAAAAAATTATCAAAGAGTTCTTTGATTTGTTTAATATTATCTGTATTCAGGCAGTAGTGTATTTTGAGTCCTTCAATTTCACCCTGAATGAGTCCAGCTTTCTTTAATTCCTTTAAATGCTGTGAAACTGTTGTTCTGCTGAGGGGTATTTCATTTGATATATCACCTGAAATACAGGTTTTACATTGCGCCAGGTATTCAAGTATTGCCAGCCTTGCCGGATGTGCCATTGTTTTGGCTAATTCGGATAAATGACGCTTTTTCGTATCGAAAATTTCTGTTTTGATCATTTTATAACAGATTGTTTAATGACGTAAACATACGACATAATAAATTGTTCGAAAAATATTTGAGGTTAAGAAATGATAAAGGATGTGTTAAATAATTGTGAGATGCCTATTGTAAGGCAATGGGCGGGATTTTAACATGGTGAAACATGTATCATTTATATTTTTCAGGCAACAATCCCTGTTTTCTGTAAAATCCCGTTAATTTCTTTTTCATCATCATTTGGATCTGCTCATATTCCTTTTGTCCTGCAACATTGATTGTTTCAAGTGGGTCTTTTTCATAGTCAAACAATTGGATGTCTGCAACCTGGGTCACATCTGCATCCGTATTAGCATGGAAACCTTCCTGAACCCATTCAACATACCGGAATCTGTCGTCCCGTATGGCATAACCCATTTTGTTTTGCTTTGGCCATTGACTTATTGCGTATGCATTCCGGTAAGTTCCTTCATTTATTTTTAGCAAGGAAGAGCCATCAAGATGTGAGGGAATGTCCAGACCTGCAAGTTCGCACATGGTGGGATAAATATCCACGAATTCCGACGCTTTTTGAACATCCCGGTGTTGTATTCCCGGGCCGGATATAATCAGGGGAGACCTGGTGGCCTGCTCAAAATTGCTTACCTTGCCCCACATGTTGTGATCACCGAGATGCCAGCCATGATCGCCCCAGAAAACGATGATGGTGTTATCTGCAATTCCGTGTTTTTCAAGCGCGTCTAATACTTTGCCAACCTGGGCATCCACAAATGAAACTGTTGCCATGTAAGCATGGATAAGTTTTTTTTGTTCTGCTGTATTCAGCTTTTGTCCCTTTTTAAGTTTATCATATACCGGGTTCCCTTTTTCGTCCGTATAATTCCTCAATTCACCGCTGGTATGATGTGCATACTCAACAGCATTCTTAGCATGTTTTTGATAGTCTGCAACAGGTATCTTATCACGATCATACATGTCCCAGTATTTTTTTGGCGCTACAAAAGGCAAATGGGGTTTGTGAAAACCAACAGCGAGAAAAAAAGGATTTTGTTTTACAGCAAGTTTATTGATTTGTTCAACAGCCAGTTTTGCAAAAATACCGTCTTTGTAGGCATCATCCGGAACATCCAAGCATTCGGTAGCCGGCGAAATCCGTTGAAAGGCATATCGAAAGGTATCTTTGCCGGCAACCAGCGCCTCTTCTTTATATTGCCGGTATTTCTCTTTCACATATTCTGACTGGTAATGGTAAAGTGCCGCGATTCCTGTTTTTTTGTTATAATGCGGGTAATAGTCATCTTCGGTAACCGGAAAGGCATAATCCCAGGATATGCTGTCAGAAAATGTATCAACAGTGCGGTAGTCATAAATTTTTCCCAGGTTTACGGTTGTGTAGCCATTGTTTTTAAAGTGCTGCGGAAGTGTTAACACATCAGGGTTGTATTTCCTGATGGTATCAAAAGTCCATACTTTGGTTTTATCAGCATACATGCCGGTTAGCAGGCTGGCTCTTGATGCCCCGCAAACAGCTACCTGGCAATGATTATTGTGAAACACCATCCCCCTTTTGGCCAGCTGGTCAATATTGGGTGTCCGGATGGATGTATCGCCATAACAGGCAAGCATAGGTTTGAGATCATCTGCTGCAATAAACAATACATGAAGTTTTTCCTGTGTGGTTTCTTCTTTCGTTTTCGTATTTTTATTTGAATGATCTGTATCACAGGCAGGTAAAATAAATGCCAGTGAAAGCGCTTTATAAATGATTTGTTTCATTCGATTTTTTATTTTGGAAATTAAACCGGGAGACTAAATCTTTCTTGCAAAAGAATCAGCCTCCTGAATTATATACATCTGACATTTAAGATTTAATCAGACTATTATTTCAATTGTATGAGCATCAATTCCTTCAACTTTGAAGGCTGCATAAACAGACTGTTCAACTTTTTTTATTTCATGGGGTTGTTCTTTACCATTCAAAAGGATGGATTTTACATCTTTCCCTTTCGGAATAAGAAGCTCAATTTCTGTTTCCCCGGCTGTTCCGGTAAAATCAATGACAAATTTATTATCCTGTTTTTGATATTTGTACCGCAGATAACCACCGGATGCCTCGTATTTCACTGTAGCTTCCGCCTGATTTACACCGGCAACATCCCATCTGGGGGCCAGTTTGGCTCTGTCAAAAGCTACTCCAGTATCTTTAGCTCCGGCAAGACCTTCCAAAATGGCATACATAACTGCTGCAGCTCCCCAGTTATCAGGAGCACCGTACGAAACCGGTGAAGGCATATAAAAAACAGGTTCATTTCCCAGGGTAAGACCCATGATTATCCATTTTTCTTTTCCGGCAGTGCCTTTAAATTCAATTGATTTGATAGTTTTATCGCTGTGAGGATTGTTAAATCCCCAAATATAAGCCCCGATTGATATACTTTTGTCATTTTTACCTTCCCATGCCAGTTTGTAATTGCTTCCCCTGCCTTGTTCGCGGGGATACCACCAGCCGGCAATGTTTTGTCCACTGACAACATGTTCCGTATGTTTTGTGCCATCTTCATAATTTAGGACAACATCTCCCATGTAGTTCCCATGACTTTGGGCATGAACAATATAGATTGATGCTGCTTGTTTACCAGTTGGCAGCACAGTATTTTGCACATATCCTTCATCACCGCTTAGGATCAGACAGGCTTTTCGTCCGTTTTCCGAAGGATCAACAAATTCAAAGGGCACATCATGGAATATCTGCCTGCCAACCGGGAAGTTTTGGAAATCGTTTCCTCCTTCCCCGGTAAATGCCGGAACTCCTTTTGCTCCCTTTGTTCCGTATGTATCTGCATTAGCAATCTCTTTGAGAGAGACAGGTGTGAAATTTCTTTTGGGTTTTTCCGGCATGACTCCCCTGTAAATACATTTCATGTAGTTATTTGATAGCTCTTTAGCCATTTTGTTGGCTCTTCGGAGGATATCCACACCATACGCTTCATAACCATGCCAAAAAGCGCCATGTGCCAGTTCGCCGGCAACAATGGATGAGACGCCGCCGTTCATATACTCCCATTTTGGATTATGCCAGCCTTTTTCATATGGCGGGTAACACATGTACCATTCTCCCGGTGAACTGTCAGGCATTTCTTCCTTAATCCGCCGGTATGTTTTTATCAGCGAAACAGATTTATCGTGTCCTATTCTTCGATTAATGGCATAGGATGAGGAAATGGTCACCTGGCTGTCTAAATCAGTATCACCAAAATCCCTTTTGTGGTCAGGGTCTTCCGGTACATGGTGTGTATAAAAGTCTCCGTTCCAGCTTAATTTATCAAGTCGTTCCTTAATACCACGGCCAATTTTTCTTATCTCTTCGGCTTCATTTTTACGGCCAAGATATTCAAGCATCTCACCAACATATTCACAACCAACATAAAAACCAACATTATCACCATACATGATACTGTACTTTGTAACACCTGGTTTAGCCATCATGATGTCACCATCCCACACTTCAACATCCTGTGCCGGTTGGAAATCCCAGATATCAATAGTGTATCCGCGTTTAAGGAGCTGATATTTTTTCGACCACCGGTATTCATCAGTTGTAGCATATTTTATTGCTTTCAGACAATTATCAATTTTTCCGGCCATCCATTCATCATCTCCGGATGCTTTCCAACTGTTATAGACTGCATCAAGGAAGGTGAATTCACTCATATTTTCAACTGGAATCCTGATGTTGTAGGTTGAATTTTCAGTGTCCGGCCCCATTTTCCAGACAAACCGCTCTCCAAACCTGTTTAGCCAGGATTTGTATGAGCTGAGGTTTTGATAACAATTATCGGCCAGCATGCCATCTTTTCTCTGACCAACAGCCCACATGTCAATGCCGGATTTTACATCGGGATAAAAGTATTTCATGGCTTTGAGGACATGGACATGGTCCTGGTACCAGCCGGCATAAGTGAAATATAAATCCCCCTGTATTCTGAAAAAATCACCTGAACCATACCCGTCGCGCACAGAAAAATGAAGCATGTCAAGCAGTTCCCTGAACTCATCTCCTTCATCCTTTATTTCTGTCTGGCAATTGACGGGAATGACTGCTATATCTTCGATTCTGCCTTTTTTATCTTCAAGGGTTATCTGATGGAACCCGAGGGTGCCGGCAACCCGGAACTGAATCTCTTCTTTTGCCGGTGAACGAAAGTATTCATGGCCAGCCCCGTCGCGCACAACGACTGTCCCCTTTTCTGCCCCTGAAACAGTAACCAGGTCAAGCGGTTTAAAATAGGTAATGTCCTTTTGTTTAATTTTTAAAATCTTTCCGTCCACCGGTTTAATATTGTCCGGGGCATGTTCAGCGCTAAACAAGGAATTGCCTCCAAATGCGACAAATCCTCCGGCTGCCATGGATTTTGTTAAAAAATCCCTTCTTCCTAAACTTTGTTTGTTCATGATGAGTTTTTTTTGAGTTAGTAAAATAGTAGTCAGTGTCTCTAAGAATACGCCAATCACTGCCTTACTTTGAAATTTTAAATCCTCATCCGACAGCTGTCGGATGAGGATTTAAAATTTCAAAAAGACTTGATCTTGACGTTTTTTAAGAGGCACTAGTTAGAGATTTGATATTATAACTATGTCATTCAGAAAGTTGGGTGAAAATGTGACATAAAAATATAAAATATTTTTGAAAATGCCATAATTCTTAAAAATTGTAATTAAGGATGAATTCAAAATTCAATCCTCGTGGATGATAAACCTGTTGAAAAGACTGGGCTGAAACAATGTCCGTATTGTTTAAAATGTTTTTACAGGTTACAATCACGTCCAGGTTATCTGTCAAAAAGTCGCAATATACGAATGTGCCGTCAAAATAGTATCTGTTGTTGATATAAAGAATACCCGGGTCAGCAGATTTTTTTGCCGGTTGTTTCGTAAAATACCTGATGATGGGATTAAAACGAAGTTGTTTGTATTTCAGATCAACGCCCAGGTTAGAGGTGAATTTTGGGACGGCAAGCATTTCCCCGTTTTCGCCTCTGAATGCCAGTGAAAGCCCCAAATCATTAGCTTTCAGGGAAAACTCTGCATCTGTATAGCTTGCATTTGCCCAAACCGAAATATATTTGTTAATAAATGTTTTAAAATCA
>CAZVTW010000161.1:0-11618 GCA_964629805.1 uncultured Bacteroidales bacterium
TAATAAAAACATGAAAAATCGATTTTTTTAATTGCCTCACTGGTCAGGGTGTATGATTTGAGTATGCTGATTTCATTTTCAAGGTTTTTTTTACTTGAGAACAGACCAAACCCTTCCAGTAATTCCATCTCACCTGATGGGCTCCTTTTATCATCTTCTATGAGCACAGTTGTTGTACACTGGTAGACCGGATGCGAAAGTCTGTTATAAAAGAATGCGCAAAGAAATGAAATGGGGACAAAAATAACAAACAGGTACCAATATCTCAATACCTTAAAAAAAATTGACTTTATATCAATTGTCTCCTCCTCTGCAAAAGTATGGGCCTGATTATATGTATTCACTTAATTCAAGTAATTTAGTATGAGTAAAAATGTTGTGATTGTTGAAAATATAACGGAATAGGGAACTTCCTTGATGCCCCATGATTTAATATTATATGGTTCAATATATATCACATCATTTGGCATCAGGTAATAATGTTCTGATTCAATAATATGTTTGCTGGTCAAATCAATAGTATACATGATTGATTCATCATCCTTTTCCCTTAATAGCTTGACATTTTTCCTGTTGCCAAATCCGGTCATGTCACCCGCCATACCAATAGCCTCGTATATTGTAATACGTTTTTCTGTTAATCTGTATTTTCCGGGACGATTCACTTCTCCTAATATGGTGATGAATTTGTTTATAAATTTCACATTAACAGTTGGCTTATTAAGATAACTACTTAAGGCTTGTTCTATTGCTTTTTGTGATTCAGATAGTGTCATTCCTTCCAAATAAACCTCTCCGATGAATGGCAGGGATACATTTCCTGAGTCATTGACCGGATAAGAATACAGGTAGAGCATTTCTGACTGCATCGAATATCTTGATTCCGTAGATCTTTCGTAAAGATTAGCCCCCTGTTCATCGAGACTGTTTATTTTTATATACAATTCGTCATGGGGTTGGATTTTATATACCGGTTTCTCAGGTAAAATAAATGAATTCAATGTATCCGTTTCATCATGGGTTTGCAAATATTTTAACCTTTTTTGAGGAATACATGCATTAAATACAAATCCGATGGATATAAATAATAAAAATCCTTTAAATATGGGTCGGAAGCGCCTATTTAAATATATCAATAGTTTTATATTTTTCATTTGAAATCTCTTAACCTCACAATCAAACTGTTCTTGCTTAAGAATTGATAATATTTTAATACAAGTTTGCAAAAGTGTGAATGATTTTCAATTTTACCAAATTATTTCCGAGGTTGTTTGCGCAAACATCATAATTATATTTCATGTAGCTTATTGTATTTAACTTAAAAAAATATATATTAATATCTATAAATAAAAAAATCCATTACATTTGCTGTTTTTGTAAATAACAAATCAAAATTATATACGGGTGTCAAAAAAACATACATTTTATATCTTGTGTTTCATATTTTTGTTCTCCTCTCATATCTATTGTCAGGATTACCCTCATTATGACTCTGTCAGGAACAATTTGGCAAAAGCCGGATTTGAAAATATTAATACTGTAAGTGATTCTTTATCATTGACTTTTACCTTTGAAAACAAGTATTACCGGTCTCATATTGAGGCAATGAATAAAGCTATACAGTTGATAGAGAAACAAAATATTGATAGAGAGATTATAAATTTACTTTTATTAAAACATCAATTTCCTGTCATAGAAACGGAACTGAGAAAGAATAAACATTCTGATTCATTAAATTATAGTTTTAGTAAATCATTTTCAACAGTAAATTACAAAACTTTGGCTTTCCTTAAAAAAAGTAAAATGACTCAGAAGTCGGCTTATACAATAGACTGTATTGTCCATCCACATTTTGCAGCCCGGTTCGGAAATTATGATGACCCTTTTGAATTGCAACTTAACCTGATACCAGAAATAAGACTAAATCTTTGGAGAGGAATGTCGTTTTCCTCAATGTTTGTGGTTCCCTTGTATAATGAACTGGAAAAAGAGGATGACAAATTCAGACCTTATATCCTGAAATTAAGCCAGATTATACCACTACCTTACAAATCTTATTTATCCGGAACCATTGGTTATTTCACTAAAGACAGGTATGGTATTGATTTTGAATTTAGAAAGTATCTTTTTAATGACAGACTATACTTAGATTTAAATGTTGGTTACACCGGACCCTCTATGCATAATACATGGGATTTCGAATACAATCCGCCCGACCTTCTCACATCAAGGATTTCTGCGAGTTATTGGATTACAAAGTATAACATGGAAACCCGGGCTACTTACGGAGGATTTTTGTATGACACAGGCTGGCGTTTTGATGTAAAAAGACATTTTGGTGAAATAGCTATTGGTTTTTTCGCATTATTAACAGAAACCGGAAATAATGGCGGATTTTTTATTTCCCTGCCCCTGCCTCCTAAACGGTATTTCAAACCCGGTTTTATCAGGATAAGACCTGCAAGGTATTATTCTCTTGAGTACCGGGCTAAATGGATTCCGGATGGTGGGGTTGAGTATAATACAAATGCAGGTATAGATAAGTATTTCAATCGTTTACATCCTTCATATTTTTTCAAGCAGTTGAGTTATTAACATCACTTTTTCTGAGAAACACAGAACATAAAAAAGATTAATTTCCTGTTAAATTTTTAATTTTAATCATATTCCTATTGTTAAATAATTTGTTTATCGTATCTTTGGATATCATTTCAAACCAACGAAGTATTTATTTAAATATTTAAATTATGATTTACCGAAAAAAAAGAAACCAGGTTAGTCTGATTATTTGGCTTTTAGCAATTATGCTATTATTTCATAATTGCCGTCAGGAGGTAGGACCAACAACCCCGATTCTGACAATCGATGATGTCTTATATGATTTGAATAATGCTCAGGACCTTGATGATGCAAGGATTGCTGTGGAAGAATTTGTTGAAATAATCAATTATGAGGATGTTATTAACGAGGAAGAAAGAGGTTATCTTGCTGAATTTGTTTTAGATGATGATTATGCAGGCAACTATATAGATCAATATGATTTATATAAAAACCTTTTTTCAAACGGGCAATATGCTTTCGAAGTCCCTGAGAGTTTTGATAAAATGTTCTCAAAACTGCAGAAGGATGTTGACAGAGCTTATACATCTTATACTATATTCGATGCAATAATTAAAATAATGACCGCTACTGACGATCAGTTACCACCAAATCCACCCGATATCAAAGAAACAAAACTTTTATCTATTCCCCAATCAATATTGTTTGGCTCTTGGTTATTAGAGGAATATGGTGTAGGAACATTTTCGAAGTCATCAACAAAATCAATTTCAGGGATTAAAAATTCAAATGATGCTAATGTTGCTTTTTATTGGCTAAAAATTATCGTTGGTGTTAATCTATTGATTTATGATATTTACAATGAACTTGATTTGGCAACCTCCGGAATTACCGGATTCACAGAAGATGATTTAAATGATTTGACAAGGGAGTTGACTAAATCTTTAATCTCATTCAAAATTATTTCTCCAACACCGATTACACCAGTTGATGAAAACCAGATTGCCCAAATAATTGAAGATGTGGTGAATGATATCGCTAATAAACTCGGAATCGATCCTGTTGAATTTGATAACCTCAAAGTTGAAGATATTGCAGAGGAAATAGATAATTTTATCGAAACTGTACAAATTGCTATTGAACAGGGAATACATGATCAGGGAGGCATTGGATAGTAATCTGATTGTGAATAAATAATTATATACTTATTAACCTTTTAACATAATATCCCATAAATCATGAAATGTAACAACATAACATATAATAGCCGAAAAATTGTTTTTAGTATAATAATAATTGCTATTCTGCTTTCTGTCTTTTCCTTTTCCGTTTCTGCACAAGGAAGAAGAAGAAGAAATTCAGGTTTTCCAATTGAATTCAGGGCAGCCGGACTTGGTATCGGTTGGTACAACCCTGCTATGGATTACTGGAATGACGAATCTATGATTGCAGACTGGAGTTCAAAATTTGATGGTTCAACCATTTACCTGTCAGATGTTGAATTTTATTTATATAAACCTTTTTTTGCAAAATTAAATGTGGGTTATTGGACAGAAAAAGTAAAAGCCAATAATGTTCAAATTGGATATCAGATTGGAAATCAAGACCTTCAAATGACATTAATTCCTGCTGATTTAACTTTTTTGTATGAACTAATTGATATACAGGGGCGTACTGTCAGAGTTATTACTTATGGCGGATTGGGGGGATCATATACCTTCATTCAAAAGAGATTTAATAGCCAGGTACTTAATGCTGACCAGGTTAAGGATTGGGATAATGGAAGTGATTTTTCCTTTCATGCCACAGTAGGACAAGAATATACAATTAGACCCGCATACTCAATTAGTGCAGAACTTTCATATCATTTTGGTAGTTATGTCCAGCAAGTTGAAACCCGGAACGACGAAATTTCAACCAAGAATGTTTCTTTATCCGGCATTCAGGTATCTCTGATATTGAAATACAGCATGGCCAGCAAAGACTACTGGAGACGCGGGAAATTTTACCGCAGATAAACTGAATGATATCATTTGAATAATATCAAAAATTATTTTGCTATGAAACACTCAATACTTAGAGTATGTTTATTGTTGTTTCTAATTGTTTTCTTTGATACATCTTTGTTTAGCCAGTGTTCAATTGAAGCTTCCAAAACAACGTGCTGCACTGATGAAATAATCCTGCTTCAGGGTAGGCCAACAGGAGGTTCCTGGTCAACACCAGGGAATTCTGTTATCATCAACGAGAATTCTGATAGAACAAAAGTCATTATTAAAGACCAGGGGATAAATGAATTTAGTTATAAAACAGCGGAATGTATAACCAGTATACAGATAAACAACCAGGGAGTTTCAGTGAGTTTGAATTTTAAACAAACAGCAGATGGGGAACCGGTTGTTGATGTTGATACAGCCGGTGTTATCCATTCCTGGCTATGGAATTTTGGAGATGGCACTACCTCAACTACTCCGGAACCTCAACATGAGTTTGTAAATGGGATTGTCTATGATGTTTGTGTCTCTGTTTTTGATACCATATCCGGTTGTAGCGATAAATCCTGTTACGAATTTGTTTTTGGTTCAACAGATTGCAAGGCTGATTTCTCTTACCAGGTTAATAATGATCAAAATAAAATTGCGCTTGAGAATCAGTCCACAGGCGAAATAACAGACTATTACTGGACATTTGGTGACGGAAGTTTTTCAACAGACCAAAATCCTGTTCATCAGTATGACAAAAGTAATGATTATGACATTTGTTTACGCACATATGATAAAAATACCGGTTGTTTGTCTGAAAAGTGCAGTAAAATTACCGTTGGAACTCCAGAATGTGACGTGAAAGCTGAGTTTTCTTATCTTCAGAACAAAAACGCCAACAGCATCTCCTTTTTTAATCAGAGCCAGTCATCTTCAGATTTATGGTTTTGGAATTTTGGTGATGGAATGAGCTCCACTGATAAAAATCCGACTCACACTTACAAAAATCCCGGATATTATAAAATAATACTTTCAGTCAGGGATACAATATCAGATTGTTTTGATACATATTCTGAATCTGTAGAAATTGGTGAAGTATCATGCTTTGTTGATTTTGATTATTCTCCGGATATTACCTCAAATTTGGTTACATTTACAAATAAATCCACTGGTAATATTGAACATTATTATTGGCAGTTTGGAGATGGTAACTCATCCACAGAAATTCAACCTCAACATGAGTACACCAAACCTGGCCAATATAAAGTATCTCTTATTGTCAACAACCAGGATAATTCCTGTTTTGAGAAAATCTCTAAAGAGATTCAGGTGGGTAACATTTATTGCAATGCTGATTTTGATTGTTTTATTGATTCTGCTTCAAATAAAGTTTATTTCAGGAACGACCAAGTCAGTGAAACATCAGTTTTGTATTGGACTTTTGGAGATGGTACTTCATCATCAGTTAACAATCCTGTTCATCGTTTCCCTGCACCAGGGTATTATACGGTCCAACTCACCATCTTTGATGAAAGCAATGATTGTATGGATTTTTCAGAACAGGTCATTCTTGTTGGTAGCCAGGACATAGATTGTGAATCTGATTTTATTTATCAGGTTGATAAAGAAAATAACACAGTGAAATTTCATGAAACTTCAATTGGTCATTTAGAAAAATATATCTGGAATTTCGGAGACGGAGATTTTTCGTATGAACAAAATCCAGTGCATCAATTTGATAATAAAGGTTATTATGATGTTTGTCTCAGTGTTTACAATTTCTCCGGCGTATCAAATATCAATTGTAAACTTGTCCATATTCCTCATGCAGAAGAAACTTTAAATTGCCGTGCAGATTTCGATTTTATAGTTGATTCTGCCTCAAGAAGTGCTATATTCACTAATAGATCAGTTGGAAATCCAGCAACCTGGAGCTGGAATTTTGATGACGAAAATATCTCTGATTTACAGAATCCCAAACATGAATTTATCAGCCCCGGATACTATAAAGTCCGGCTAATTAGCGGTATGGAGGAATGCTCATCACTTCAGATGAAACTCATAAATATAGGAATGGGACCGGGACTTAAAGGTGGATTTATACACATAGAAGATGAGATGTTATTAAAATCCGGAGGATATCCTGCAGATTTTTTAAGTTCCGCATTCGGTAAACCCGGAAGGGCTATATGGGATTTCGGCGACGGTACAGTTGACTCAACTTCTCTGAACCCAACACACGTCTATCAGGAGCCCGGTGAATATACTGTTTGTGTTACTTTTTCTGATTCTATTACCGGGCAAAGTTCCACAGAATGTAATGTAATTACTGTAACAGCAACAAATATAGAGGAAGCAAATAATGGTTCGCATCATTTTAATATACAACCAAATCCTGTGAATCAGACTGCACGTATATATTTTTATCTCCATCAGCCATCAGAAGTCAATATGGCGCTTTACGATATGACCGGCCGTTTCTTAAATGAACTTACCAGTCAATTCTTTACACAAGGGCATCACAATATAGAATTTCAGAGGAATTCCTATCCTGATGGTGTATATTTTGTCCGTTTTACGGACGACAAACAAGTAATTACCCGGCAAATTATTTTGTCAGAATAATGTTTCACGTCAAAATTCAGTAGGTTGATTATCAGGAAAATTGATACCCATGAAAAACACTACATGTCTTCTTGATGAAATTTGAAAGAGAGTCTCACTTTAGTCCTGAATGCAGTTACCTTACCGTCTTCGATTTTTAAGTCCTGGTTGACTACTTCTGCAATTCTCAGGTCATTCAGTGTTTTAGCTGCTAACTCAATGGCATTTTTAGCTGCTTCTTCCCAGGATTTCTCACTGGTTCCGATGAGTTCAATGACTTTATAAACACTTTCCATAATTATTTGTATTAAAGTTTAACAAATCCATTTTGTATTAATAAGATCACCTTCAAGTGACAAAAAAAGATAATTTATCTTAATAATCTATATAAATGTAATGAAAAAACCTTAAAAATCAAAGATGTGAAAATATTTTTATATACAGAGAATTGTAATTATTTAGAAGCTCACTTTAATCGAAGATTCCTTCCGCCTGCTGGCGGATCGGAGTAAAACTATATTGTTTTGCAGAACCTAACATCATTTTCTAAATCCTTTATCAATAATACCCTGTTTTTAATCAAAAAAATTATTACTTCGCAGTTTTTTGTAGACAAACTAAATGTAAATATTTGAAATGAGACTTTTTCAATCTGTACAACATAACTGTATTATCTTTAAGCGATGGCAATCAAAAAACTACGCAGTTTTTAACAGCATCGGTAAAACTATTATTATCGGCGTTTTGGCAACGTTTTACAACCTTATTCAGCTACCTAAAACCGCTTTTTCACAGCAAGATACACTGATAGCAATTGAGGGCGGTAACCTTGACGAAATTACTGTCCAGGCGCCAAGAATACCCTTTAAATATCCTGAAAGTGTCCGGATGATTGAAATCATCAGAAAGGATGACATCCGGGATTTTTCCGGAGGTGAAATAACGACAGTACTTGAAAATTTTACCTCTACCGATATACGTCAGCGCGGAACATCCGTTGTTCAGGCTGATGTAAACATACGGGGAGGTTCATTCGAACAGTCACTCATCTTATTAAACGGCATAAAACTTAATGACCCTCAAACCGGACATCATAATTTAAACCTTCCTGTTGATTTATCTGATATTGAAAGAATCGAATACCTTCATGGTCCAGGTTCACGCTTGTTTGGATCAAATGCCTTCTCTGGTGCTATCAATCTGGTTACACCTGATATTGACAAAAATTATTTTCAGACTCACATTTCAATTGGGGATTACAGATCATGGTCTGCAAAACTTTCCGGCGGATTAAAAAGTCAATACACATCTCATTATCTTTCTGTCAATAAAAAAAGTTCTGACGGATATAAACAAAATACGGATTATGATATTTTAACCGGTTATACTCAGAACAAAATCATATTGGACAACCTGACAGTTTTTTTGCAGGCAGGATATACTCAGAAAAAATTTGGTGCAAATAGTTTTTACACGCCGAAATTCCCTTTTCAATATGAAAAAACAAATACCCGGTTTACTCATCTTAACTTTCATTGGGGGCAATTGTTAAACCATAAAATAAATTTTCACTGGAGAAGACATCAGGATCAATTCGAACTCCTCAGGGAAGGTGAACAATATTACAAACAGATTGACGGACTTTGGGTCAATAAAACTACAAATGATACAGTCTCATGGTATACCGGTCATAACTACCACCGAACAGATATTGCAGGGATAGATTACCAGTTGTTATTTGAAACCATGTTCGGAAAATCCGGTATTGGGCTTGAATACCGACACGACAGGATTCTGAGCAATGTTCTTGGCGAAGAGATGGCAGAAAATCAACCCGTGAAAGGTGCTGAAGATATTTATTTCACAAAAGCAAAAGCACGTGATCATCTGAGCGCTTTTTTTGAGCATTCATATCAATATCAAAATTTAAGCCTGAGTGGCGGTTTAATGATATATTGGAACAGTGATTATAAATTTGGAACATTTGCAGGATTCGAAGCTGGTTACAAGGTGTTTAAGAAAGTAAAAATATTTGTATCAATAAATGAATCGATGCGGATTCCAACATACACAGATTTATATTATCAAGGGCCTGAAAACATCGGAAATCCTGATTTAATGCCTGAAAAAGCAGTAACCCCGGAAACAGGCATACATTGGCAGTCCGGTAATTTTAGTTTTAAATCTGCTGTTTATAAAAGATATGGCAGAGATATTATTGCCTGGGTACGAAATTCAACCGAAAAACCATGGCAAAGTGATAACCTGACAACCATCCAAACATTTGGGAGTGATAATTATGTTACTGTCTTTCCGGATAAAATATTTCACTCCCGGCTTTTACCTGAGTATATATCGGTCATTTATTCTTATGCAAAAAACACCAAATCCAGCGATGCTTCAATGTCAAATTATGCACTTGATAATTTAAAACACAAAATATCGGTGAATATCAGGTACAGGATATGGAAAAACTTATACAGTTCATGGAACTACTCATATCAACAAAGAAATGGAGAATATAGCAAATGGGATTATGAAAACAACAGATATACTGGCAGTGTACACTATCAACCGGTAAAATTATTTAATGGAAAAATATCCTGGAGAACAGAGAAACTGGAAGTTTATGGCGAAATAAGTAATATCTTTAATCAGAAATGGTATGACTATGGTAACATAGAAATGCCCGGAAGGTGGATCAAACTAGGTTTCCAACTCAATATCAGTCAAAAAAAGATGTGAATATGAATGATCATCTATATTTTTATATCCTTGAAAGGATTTGATACACCTGGATTTTATCTTTTTTGCCACGAACATTCATTGGTTCCCAAGCTTTTGCCCTGATAAGTTCTTTTGTTTTGTTATAGACATGTTCAGAAACTAAAATAGCATTAGGAATATCCCTGGTCAGAGATTCGATTCGTTTTCCGGTATTAACCACATCACCAACCACTGAATAACTTAACTGATCGGAAGAACCTAAATTACCCGCAATGACTTCTCCGTAATTGATGCCTATACCGACCTGGATATCATGTTTTAGTTTGTTTTTGTATTTTTTATTCAGTTTATTAAGGCTTTCCAACATCTCCAGTGCACAATACACTGCATTTTCTTCATTATTGCTGTAAAATTCCGGAACGCCGAATGTTGCAAAAATCTCATCACCAACAAATTGGTTTACAGTTCCATTATGCATACTAATTGGTTCAGATAATATGCGATAATAATCATTCAGAAAAGAGACAACCTCTTTTGGTGTTAAAATCTCACTCATTTGAGTAAATCCGCGAATATCGCAAAACAGGACAGCAATTTCGCGGGATTCACCGTCAAAAATTGATTCTCCTTTGTTTTTCAAAGCTTTCTGAACAACAGTTTCAGGCACATATTTTACGAATAACTTTAAGGTCTGTTCTTGTTCCTCAACTCTTTGTTGCAGCTCATTCAGCAGGGATTTGTTTTTTATTTGCAGGGTGTACATCTGCCTGGCATTTTCAATGGTCATCCTGAGTTCGTTTTCGTCCCAGGGTTTGGTTATGTAGCGGAACACCCGTCCGCTGTTAATGGCCTGTATGATAACTTCAACATCACTAAATCCTGTTAAAATCATGCGTATCGGATCAGGGTATTCGGGTAATATTTTTTCCAGGAACTGGACACCTGTCATCTCGGGCATGCGCTGATCTGTAATAACCAAATGCACAGGATTATTCCTGATAATATCTATTCCTTCTTTTCCGCTTTGAGCTGTCAATATTTTGTATTCACGTCTGAAAGTTGCTTTGAACGATACAAGGTTTTGTTCCTCATCATCTACATAAAGAATCGAAAAGTCTCTTTTTTTCATATTCCTGTAAGGATTAGTTTTTTTATATATGCTTCCTTTATTCTTTGATTTTGGAAGTCGCTTATGATTAGAAAACTTAGCTCAAATATACATGTAAAACAGTATTATTTCAAAAAAAACAGATAAATTGATATTAATATATTTGTTAACAACAAAATTGAATTGTCCGGATTTTAGTCTCGAAGAAGCTATAATAAAAAAAGGGACGTTTTATTGTCCCTTTTATAAAATCCGATTTTTTAGAAATCTTTTTCAATCTAAGAAAGTATCTGAAATTTGACCTGAATCAAATGATGTATGAGAACTCAAAATCATCAAATTAAATAGCATCGGTTTCAACTATTTTTGCCAAAATATCATCATAAGGAATTAATTTGTATTTTTTCCCTTCATATTCAACTTCATTGCCGGAATATTCTTTAAAGAGAACAGTATCACCAACTTGTATTTCCGGATTTTCAATATTACTCATGGCCAAAACCTTTGCAAAATTTTTCTTTTCTTTTGCTGTTTCCGGGATGATGATACCGGAAGCTGTTTTTTGTTCTTTTTCTTCCTGAAAGTCTAATAAGACCTGTTGATTGACTGGTTGTAATTCTTTCATTGTATCTATTTTT
>CAZVTW010000162.1:0-11496 GCA_964629805.1 uncultured Bacteroidales bacterium
CTTAACATTGGAAAAGGAAAAAATCTTCATTTTCAGACAAACAGGGAATTGATTTCCTATGCTGTCAAAGCCGGGAAATACATAAATCGCCTACGCCAGGAAAAACATTTTGATTGTATCCATGCATTTTTTGGAATTCCCTCCGGATTTATTGCTGCACGTACAGGACTACCTTATATTGTCTCACTAAGAGGTTCAGATGTGCCGTTTTATAACAAACGTTTTTTTGTACTTGATGTTCTTTTTTTTAAATATTTGAGCCAATGGATATGGAAAAAATCCCGGTTCACCATCGCAAATTCTGTAGGACTGAAGGAATTAGCCAAAAAGACCTGTCCTGATTTACAGTATGACATTATTTACAATGGTGTTGATACTGAATTTTTTGTTCCTTCAACAAAAACAAAAAAAGGAAAACTGGTCCTGGTTTCCATTGGCCGACTGATAAAACGCAAAGGATATCATATTCTGCTCAATGCTCTCCGGGAACCAGACCACGTCAAACTTATTCTGGTCGGAGACGGAGACCAGAAAAATGCGCTTATGCGCCTGGCAGAATCATTTGAACTGGATATTGAATTTAAAGGCATAAAAAATAAAAAACAAGTCAGGGAAATACTTTCAAAAGCAGATATTTTTATTTTGCCATCACTCAATGAAGGGATGAGCAATTCAATACTTGAAGCAATGGCATGTGGTTTACCAATTATCACAACAGATACCGGCGGTTCGCAGGAACTTGTTCAGGGTAACGGAATCATTGTTCCTAAAGGGTCTCCCGCAGCGCTTACCCAGGCTATTCAAAGGTATCAAAACAATCCGGAATTAATTGATAAACATGGTTCTGCTTCAAGAATCAGGGCCGAAAAATTTTCCTGGGAACATGTAGCAAGAAAATATTTTCAGTTATATAAGAAAACTATAGAACAGACATCGCAATAAATGAATCAAAAATTAAATATTCATGTGTGGTATAGTCGGATTTAATCATAAAGACGGACAACTCATTACCAGAATGGCTTCCAGGTTGAGTCATCGGGGACCTGATGACCAGGGTATCTTTACTGATGATTTTATTTCTCTTGGCCACAGAAGATTGACTATACTTGACCTGTCTGAAAGAGGGACTCAACCAATGAAGTATAAAAACTTTATCATCATATACAATGGTGAGATTTATAACTTTGCTGAAATAAAAACCGAACTTGAAAAAAAAGGTCATGAATTTACCACACAAACTGACACTGAAGTTATTCTTCATGCCTATTCAGAATGGGGCAGCGAATGTGTTCAAAAATTTAATGGAATGTGGGCTTTTTGTATTTATAATAGGACAGAAAAAAAGCTTTTTCTTTCCCGCGATCGGTTCGGGATAAAACCTCTTTATTACTTTTGGGATGGTAAACATTTTATTTTTGCATCTGAAATAAAAGCCATCAGAGAATCAGGGCATAACTTTGAAACAGACCGGGAAGCGTTGAATTTTTATTTCTTCCAGAAATATGTTGGTAATAATAAAACGATTTATAAACAAATCTATAAACTCAGACCCTCAGAAAATCTAATTTTTCACCTTCAGGATAACAGGCTTGAATTTCAACAATATTACGACTTAATTGAGCACATTAAATCAGCCAAGTTGGTCCCTCCCGGGAAAAGGCTTGAAAGAATAGGCCCTCTGATTGAAGATGCCGTCCAAAAAAGACTTGTCTCGGATGTTCCCGTGGGAAGTTTTTTATCAGGTGGTGTCGATTCTTCACTCATTTCTGCCATTATCGCCCGAAATAAAAAGGATTTTGATACTTTTTCGATAGGATTCAGACAAAAAAGCTACAGTGAATTAGATTATTCCATTCTGGTTTCCGAATACATCAAAACAAGGCATCATTACGAGATGATGGATATACAGGATACTGTCATTGAATCAGTATTTAAGCAATTGGATGAACCTTTTGGGGATGCATCTATACTACCAACCTTTCTCCTTTCCCAACTGACCCGAAAATATGTCACTGTTTCCTTGTCAGGTGATGCCGGTGATGAAATATTTGGCGGATATGACACATACCTGGGCTATAAAATATCTGCTGTTATGCCAAGATTTGTATCAGGGTTAATCAATCCAATACTTAACCGCATTCCGGATAATGATAAAAAGGTGAACTTTGTATTCCGGGTGAAAAGGTTCTTCAGGGACTTACAATACAATCCAATGACAAGACACCTCAACTGGATGGGGACATTCACAGAATCCTCCCGGAAAAATCTTCTTTCAGCATATTTTCAGGATATAAAATTCGAATTTCAGGGATTAGAAAACCAAAATCTATTGAATGTACAATTGTGTGATATTTTTTACTACATGGTTGATGATATCCTGAAAAAAGTTGATACTGCTTCCATGCTTCATTCTCTTGAAGTGAGAGTCCCTCTTCTTGATCACAGGCTGGTTCCGCTGGTATTGAGTTTACCGGACAGCTACAAAATAAGATATTTCAGGACAAAATATCTTTTAAAAAAGATTGCAGCAGCTTATCTGCCAAAGGAAATACCAAACCGTAAAAAACGGGGATTTACAGTACCCATTTCTCAATTTGTCAAAAACAGCCCCTTGATTGAAGCTTATCTGAAGGAGAAAGATTTTTATGCACATGGTTATTATTCAAGGGAATATGTTCAGGAATTATATAAACAACATGCATCCGGTGGTGTTGATTATGCACGTGAACTTTGGTTGATATTTGTCTTTAATTACTGGTATTCTTCTCAATCAAATATAATTTGAGTATCTCGAAATGAATACACTTTTCATCAATAATATCAGAAGCAAATTACACCAGGAATTACCAGGTCTGGACGCACAGAAAAAAATGGCGCCTACAAACAGAATTCCCCCAAATTATAATCCTAATCCTGAAAATGCAAAACAAAGCGCTGTCCTGTTGCTTATTTTTCCTTATCAAACCAATGAATTAAGTATCGTTTTTATTCACCGGGCTAATGATGGCCGCGAACACAGCGGGCAGATCGGATTCCCGGGTGGTGAAAAGGAAGAATTGGATAAGGACCTGATACAAACATCTCTGCGCGAAACTCATGAAGAAATAGGTATACATCCAGCAGATGTTGAGGTACTAGGGTGCCTAACGAGGTTGTTTATTGATGTAAGTAATTTTTCTGTACTCCCGGTGGTGGGGTATTCAGAAAAAAAATTATCATTTAACATAAATCATACAGAAGTACATGATATTTTAATTGTTCCACTGGAGAGCCTTTTTGATCGCAAAATCATCTCAACCTCTGAATTTAAAACAATACATGGAAATACAGAGGCTCCCTGTTTTGTTTTTCACGACAACATCATCTGGGGTGCTACAGCAATGATTTTGAATGAGTTTATTGAAATCATCAAAAAAATAAATTAATCTTTGATGAGAGAACTCATTCATCTATCAGTTGTTTGTAATGTTCGTATCGCTCTAATATCTCATCCACATAAATATTGGCCATATCGCCACGACAATATCCAAACCTGACAACTTCATCTTCATAGTATTTCGGATTTGTTTTGTTGTAAAGGTAGAAAGAGACGCTGTTTTCCCATACTGACGGGTCTTTACCGAATTTTTCGGCCAGTCTCATGGCATCGTCAATGTGCCCCTGACCGATATTGTAGGAGGCGAGTATAAATTTAATCCTTTCTGCAGAATCCGGTACAGATTCTTTGAATCTGCGGTCTAACCATTTAATATATCTGACACCTGCCATGATATTTTCCTCAGGTGTTGATTGTTCACTGGCGCCGAAATGAACAAATGTTCCCGGCATAATCTGCATGAGGCCATAAGCTCCTGCCCATGAACGTGCTGTTGGATTAAAATTGGATTCTGTTCGTATAAGCGAGGCGAGTAAACGCCAGTCCCAGGGTATTTTTTTGCTTTCACGTTTAATAATTTCATCGTAAATGGATATTCTGCCACCTGTTAAAGAAAAATAATCGCTCTGTCTTCTGATAGGGGCGCGTCTGCTGAGAAAATATTTATGATAGATAATCCTGTATTCTTTCGAGTCAATAAAATCCTTCATCCATTTATTGATGGATTTCAGCAACTTTTTTGAATCTTTTCTGACAGCCCATGCCACATTTTGTTTAAAACTCACCGGTGTTTCAATATCCAAAATTGGAAAATAGGAGGCATTTACCAAACCAACATTCTCATCACATACAGTATAATCTATCTGACCTTTCGCCACCAGACTTACTAATTCCTCAACACCGTAAAGCTCTGTTTCGATAATATGAATTGTATCACCTATCTCATCAGACAAACTTTTGAGTCTGCGGCTGTAAGCTGTATTTTTTTGAACATACACCTTTTTTCCTGCCAGATTTATCTGATCACGGATTAATTCAGATTCAATTTCTGCATCAGTTTTTCTGAGCCAGTCTGCCGGTTTACGTTGTACAAGGACCTGCCGGGTCTGATTATGCGGGTGGCTAAAAGCAACAATCTTACTTCGGGCCTTGGTAATTGTCAAATTTTTTGCGACAAGATCGCATTTCTCATTGTTTAACAATTCAAAAGTCTCTTCCAGGTTATTGCTAACCATGATTTCCAGTTTCACATCAAAATATTCAGCATAAGCTCTCAACAAATCATATTGATAGCCCATTGGGGTACCGCGGTAGACAAAATAATCGGTTGAATTGAAATTTGTTAGTGCAATGAGTCTGCCTCTGTTTTTAATGAATTCCAAGTCAGATATTTCTTTGCTACTTCTGGTACTATCCCGGGTCTGAACTTTTTTTACTTTTTCTGTAATTTGATCACAACCCTGGAAAATCAGAATAATAAAATAAATGATTAGAATTAAGTAAATACAGTGTTTCATAATACATTATTAAAATCGTATTACGCTTTGCCAATATAATAAATAAATTGCAGGTTGTGTTGAATTTTAGTTAAAAATGAGTAAGCAGAAAATTTTGTTGTATAACACAAAACAATTAATATCTGATTAACACGATATGGGTAACGATTATTAAATTGTTTTATTTTATTATATTTAGAGTTGCATAGCTGTAAAAATCAAATTCTAATCCTGAAAGAACATTTTGAAGGTCTCTCCTATGAGAAGTTAATAACCTGAGAAGAATTATAAAATATTTATAAATTACTGCAAATGTTTATTCAATAATTTCTTATATTTGTCCAATGGTGTAAATAAATAATTATTAATTTTTAAAAAACTGTGTTTATGAAAAAAATTGGTTTGCTTTTTGGATTTATTCTTTTGGCAACAAGTGTAAGTTTTGCCAGTGTTGATCAGTACAAAATTGATGACAAACAGGTTGATGCTATGTTTGCCAATGCTGTTGAAATGTCTTTTTCAGATTTAACACCACTGAATCTTGATTATGGCACTGAATTCTACAACACTTTTGAAATTGAAGCTGAAAAAAATCCTGTTGTCGCGTTTGCACTTTGCTGGGTACTTGGTTACCTCGGTGTACACAGGATGTATCTCGGTTCTAGTGTAGGAACTTACATCTTATACATCATTACCGGGGGAGGATGCGGCATAGTTGTAACCGTTGACTGGGTTATGTTATTGATAGCGCTTATTGATAACAAAGATATTGGTAAGTATGTAGACAATCCAAAATTTATTATGTGGTAGATTGCTAATTAAAAAAGCCGGCCTAAGTTGATTAAGCCGGCTTTTTTATTCAATGCCGGATAATATTTTTTTTACCTTTTCATTGAATTCCTGCCTTTTTTCAAAATTATTTTTCTTCGTTAAAAAAACGGCTCTTTTTACTCCTCCAAAATAAAATTTTTGGAATAAACCAAGGCCGACAAAATACCCCGTTAAGTAGTATCCTGTGTAGAAACCATATGCTCCTGTACCCAGGCATAAAATATGCAATAGAAAATTCATGACACCTTCACCAATATATCCGGCATATATTTGACCGGCACCAGGAAGAAATGTAGATAATTTTCGGGCTGTTGCAGGTTTTTTAATGTTGGGAAGATTGCCTTCATCGTACATTGCCTCAAACCTATCTTTCAACCTGGTCTTTTTGTCAGGTTCTATCAATTGATTATCAATAAATAATAAGGCTGCATCCTTTGCTTTTTTCCATTTTTCAGTCTGGTTATAAGCTAATACCTGTAGAAAATAGGATTGTGGTAAATAATGGGAATCTTTAAGATAATGATTCATCTGTTCAATCTGAAGAACTGCCTCATTAAAATTATCTGACAAATAAGCACATAATGCTACTTCATAGCGAATACGAAATTCCAGGCTATCATCAAGTTTATGAAAATGAACGCGATGCAATTCAGCCAGCGATTGTACATATTTTTTATCAGCCTTATAGCACATGGCTTTTTTTAATAAAGCAAGCGCATTTATATACTTGTCAGTATTTTTGTACACAATTCTTTCGTAGGTGATAGCAGCATCGCGGTAATTTTTGGCTTCAACTTGCTTTTGCGCCACTCTAAAAAGACTATCTGTTTCATCTGCCTTAATTGAAAATTGTACGCAAAGGAATATGCAGATCAAACAAAATATTGTTATTAATTTTTTCATGAAATTCTTCCCTTTGAATTTTAATACTTACAACACTACCATAAACATTTCCAATATAAAAAATGCTGAATATAGTCCCAAATAATAAAGTTTTTATATCTTGAAACCCATCTTTCCGGTAATTTTCATACGTTACAGCACCCAACGAACCAAGAATAAGAAAACCCGAAACACCCTGGGCTGTTTTTCCGGCATATATTTTTCCGCTGCCTGGTAAAATGACAGAAAGGGCACCTGCAATGAACATTGATTTTCTCTTATGGGTCTTTAATAATTCACAATAAGTATCCAGTTTCTTCTCTTCCTTTGTAAGGGCATAGTATTCATATTCAAAGTGTTCCTGATGCCTTTGATAGCTGTTAAAATCTCTTTGAAGCAATGCAATACCAGCCTTCTGAAAATGGATAAGTTCATTGTAATCATCTGTGACTTTTTTGATACTATTATTTAATATGTTAATGCCTGCATCATAGCGACCAAGATAGGTTTGATTATACGAGGCAAAGAATTGTGACTTAAAATATTTTTCGGATTGTAAACTGACTTTTTGAAGATATTCTGATGATAATGCAAGTTTTTTCCTGTTATAATAGGCCCATCCTTTCAGGTAGTTTATCTGATCTTCATATCTGTTGCCTTTGAACAGGGAAGTATCTATTTGGTTTAGCACATAATTGGCATCTGCAAATCGGCGATTACCTATGAGGTACTCTATAAAACCAATTTCATTGTCGAGGTAGTCAGAATTTTGGGCTTTTAAATGGTGAAATATTGAACTTAGTAGTAAAACAAATGAAAAATAGATTAATTTCATGTATTATTCTTTTAAACGCTTGTTCCTGATTCTTTTATCCTGAGAAATGTTATAATAGTCAACTGATTCATGAATTTTTTTATCATGCTCATTCACATCTCCGGATGTAAAATCCATGGCAGATAGTCTGTTGCAACGAGTAAGTCTGTCTGCTGAACAGGCAATTCCTTTAACAAGACCGTACTCTTTTATTAATTCCTTACTAAATTCTGAGCAGGAAGGATGATACAGGCAGGAGGCTGAAAAATGCCGTGAAATGACACCCTGGTAAGCATACATCATAGCGCTGAATACAAAAGTGACCGGGTTATACTTTATCCATTCTTTTTCTGATTCGAAAAAACCAAATTTTAGTTTTCTTTTTTGAAAAAATGAATTATTAACTTTATGTTTAACAAGTACTTCTGCATCTTTGTCAAAATCCTGTCCTTTAATAATCCCGGGATAAACAATAAAACCGACAATGACACACATTAATAATGTTTTATTCAATAATTTTCGCATCTTTTGGTATTTTAAAATCAAAGTATTGACTAGAAGCCTGTTGATTAACTTTAACATCTGAGTAAATCAAACGGCTAACAATAGAATCACCTTCCTGAGTATATTCAATTTCCGTTACCCTGAGAGGTAGACTGAATTCATCAAAATACGAATAATTTGAGTAATATATTTTCCGGATGATTTTGTCTTCCGGGCCAAAATAGGCCGAATAAATCGGCAAATAGTCTTCATAGACAATTTCAATTTTATGAACTACTTTAAGTAGCTCAGTTGGCGGGAGCCATGTCGTAATCATCAATCCATCATCAAATTTTGTATCTGTCACCGTGAATCCAAGGTGGTTTAGACCCATATCATACGCTTCGTTTGACATGAAATAAAAAAACAGGTTATTTTCAGAAGAAAATAGTTCTCCGTGTTTTATCATTACTTTGTTTTCCTTAGGATAATAAGCTTTCACTTCTCCTATACTATTTGTCATTAACACATAATTCTCAGGGTGGAGGTAATGCATCAACAACTCACCAGAACGGGATTTGTAATAAATATCTGCTTCAACATGTAGATATTTGCCTTTCAGCAGTTTCTTAGAATCCATATGAAGACTCATTTTTCTTTTTTGCTGCATGGGAATGGAGAAAAAGGCAAATACAAGTAAGGTAGCAAACAACAAGAAGGAAATAATGTATGGTTTGAGAAGTTGAAAAAAAATATTCATATGTATCTATTCTTCTTTAGATTTTTTGAATTTCGAAATCAATTTAACATTCATTGCCAGTTGTTGGTTCAGTCCCTTTTCAATGAGTTTCAGATCATGATTTTTAATTGCAGAAACGCTTATTGGGGGATATTTTATAATGCCTTTTTTTGTAAACATTTTGAGAACAAGCAGACGTTTCAGGCCAAAAAAAGCGCTTTGTATTTCATAGCCGGCAAACGACTTTTTTTTGATTTCTATTGCCTTTCGTTTTCCGATAACAGGATGTGCGCTGACATATCTGAAAACAATTTTTTCTCCGTTATCATTAAAATAAACATACTTATAATCTATATAAATCATTGAAAAATAAATAAATAAAACGCCTAAAGCAATGCCGGTTGTTAAATATTCACCCTTGGGGATATCAGAATAAAAAGCAAAAAATGCCGTAAATACAAAAACAGCTAAACTAACAATATATAACATTCTAAATTTTGATGTTTCAAGGCGATTCTGGATAATCATAATTTTTTATCTTTTATTTTCAAAAAACAATTTTAATAATTCTGAGCATTCCTGTTCCATGACACCTTTAACTATTTTGGTTTTAGGATGCAGAATATTTTTATCAGTGCATGTAAATCCGCGTTTGGGATCATCAGCACCGTAAATTAAAGTATCCGGTCGAGTCCAGAAGGCTGCACCGGCACACATGACACAGGGTTCTAATGTGACATAGAGAGTGCAATCTTCAAGCAGCTTACCACCAATGAAATTTGTTGCTGATGTAAATGCCTGCATTTCAGCATGTGCTGTGGCATCATTGAGCGTTTCCGTCAGGTTATGTGCACGCGCAATGACCCTGTTTCGGCACACAATCACAGCGCCAACGGGTACCTCATCCTTTTCAAAAGCTACCTGTGCTTCAATGAATGCCTGCTGCATAAAGTATTCATGACTGAAAAAATTCATATTGACCCGTTGTTTCCTTCCATATTTTGAAAATGTTCCTATTTTTGCAAAGTAAAGAAAAAAAATTTAAAGATATGTACAGATCACATCATTGTGGACAATTAAGACTGGAAAATAAGGGACAGAAAACGACCTTAAGCGGCTGGGTACAACGTATCAGAAACCTTGGCGGTATGACATTCATCGATTTGCGAGACAGGTATGGTATCACACAGCTGGTCTTTGATTTATCTGCAAACAAGGATTTATGTGAACAAGCCCGGTCACTTGGAAGAGAATATGTTATACAGGTAGAAGGCGGTGTAGAAGAACGAAGCAATAAAAATAAAAAAATCCCAACAGGAGAGATTGAAATAATCGTTTCTTCCTTAAATATTCTCAGTAAATCAGAGGTTCCGCCTTTTACCATTGAAGAGGATACAGACGGCGGAGAAGAACTGAGAATGAAATACAGATACCTTGACCTAAGGCGAGAACCGGTGAAAGATGGTTTCCTTTTAAGGCACAGGATGTCGCAGGAAGTAAAAAATTATCTCAGTAATCATGATTTCATCGAAATAGAAACGCCTGTTCTAATTAAATCAACGCCTGAGGGCGCCCGTGATTTTGTTGTCCCCTCAAGGATGAACCCAGGAAGCTTTTATGCATTACCACAATCTCCACAAGTTTTTAAGCAACTGCTCATGATATCAGGTTTCGACAAATATTTCCAGATTGTGAAATGTTTTAGAGATGAAGATTTCAGGGCAGACAGGCAACCCGAGTTTACACAGATTGACTGTGAGTTATCTTTTGTTGAACAGGAAGATGTTCTGAACATTTTTGAAGGCCTGGCCAAACACTTATTTAAATCTGTTAAAGATATAGAATTCATGGAACAATTTCCCAGGTTAAGCTGGCACGATGCTATGAAATATTATGGCACTGATAAGCCGGACCTGAGATTTGATATGAAAATTCATGAATTAAACCATATTGTCAAAGGTAAGGGATTCAATGTGTTTGATAAGTCAGAATATATCGGTGGTATTTGTGTTGAAGGATGTGCCGGATATTCCAGGAAGCAACTTGATGAGCTGACAGATTTTGTTAAAAAACCACAGATAGGGGCTAAGGGATTGGTATATGTGAAATGGAATGAGGACGGCAGTTTTAAATCTTCGGTTGATAAATTCTATTCACAGGAGGATTTAAAAAATTTGGGTAATGCATTTCATGCGAAACCCGGTGATCTTTTGCTTGTACTCTCCGGAAAGAAAAGCGACACACAGTACCAACTCAGTGAACTAAGACTTGAAATGGGGAACAGACTCAATTTACGTGCTCCTGATAAGTTTGTGCCCCTTTGGGTAATTGATTTTCCGCTTCTTGAATGGGATGATGAAACAAGGCGTTTTTATGCCATGCATCATCCGTTCACAGCGCCCAAACCAGAAGATATTGAATTGCTTGAAACAGATGCCGGAAAAGTCAGGGCTAACGCCTATGATTTTGTAATTAATGGTGTTGAAATCGGTGGTGGCTCCATCAGGATCCACGAAAGCCGGTTACAGCAAAAAATGTTTAAAGCGCTTGGATTATCAGAGGAAGAAGCGCAGGAGCAATTCGGATTTTTAATTGATGCCTTCAAATACGGAGCGCCGCCACATGGTGGTTGCGCGTTTGGGTTTGACAGGTGGGTGGCGTTATTTGGGGGATTGCCCTCTATACGTGATGTTATTGCATTCCCTAAAAACAATGCCGGGCGGGATGTGATGATTGATTCACCGTCTCAAATCAGCAGGGAACAGCTAAAAGAACTTGGATTAAGGCCAGACGGTTAAAACTTCTCAGATTTTAAATCCAATCACCAGCATATCATCCACCTGTTCATGATCACCTTTCCATTTTTCAATGGTAT
>CAZVTW010000163.1:0-11280 GCA_964629805.1 uncultured Bacteroidales bacterium
TTTTGGAAGAAGCTGAAACGCAACAGGGAAAAGTTTTTAAGATTTCATCTTTTGAGTGTACTCCACATCTGCGGAAAGGATGGCCTGATGTGCCAAAATTCAGCAGGTCATTTATTGTAGCGCCGGGAAAAGAATACCAGGCGGAAATCATCGACAGTCATTTTATTATCCTGAATGATATTCAGATAGCTTCATCACCGGGAAGCGTTAAAAGAGGATTACATTCAACATACAGACCTGATATTCATACGGGTTCAAATACGGGAAACGCGTTTCTTCCAGGCCCGCTGTGTAAATCTGCCGGAACATTTTTTATGCGGGATTACAAAGGACAAACATTTCTTTTTTATCCTTTTCAATATAATTCATCGAAAAAGGAACTCAGAATTTATCACACCATCAGTGTTAAACTGTATCCACAGGCTGTTGACGAACCCGTCCGGCCAATTCCCGTAAAAGAAAATTCCGCTGAATTTGAAAACATCTACACATCCCTGTTTGCAAATTACCCTGAGAAAAAACGATATACGCCAGTTGAGGAAGAAGGCCGTCTTCTTATCATTTCACATCCTGATTTTATCCAGGCTATGGAACCATACATCAAATGGAAAACCGAAAAGGGGATTCCGACAGAATTAATTGATATAGAAACAATTGGAGATGCGGAAAACCTCAAATCATATGTTGAGAATTATTACAACAACAAAGGCCTGACTTATCTTCTGCTTGTCGGTGATTCTCATCATGTACCGCCGTATTTTAAAACGGGTTATTCAGATGCAGCCTATGGACATATCACCGGAAATGATTCATATGCAGAGGTTATTGTAGGCAGGTTTTCTGCTGAGAATATCGATCAGGTAAAAAGCCAGGTAGAACGTACCATTTATTATGAAAAACAGCCGACTTCCAGGGATACATGGTACGAAAATGCCATGTTGGTAGCTTCTGAAGAGGGCATTGGAGATGACGAAGAATATGACTGGGAACATATGCGGAACATTGTTCCCGACCTGACCGGATTTACATACAGGCAGGTCTATGAACTGTATGACGGTTCACAGGGCGGGGATGACAAACCTGGTGACCCGGGTGTTGAATTGTTTATTGAGAATTTCAACAGCGGCATTGGCATGATGAGCTATATCGGGCATGGAGAAACAGATTTTATTTACACAACAGGTTTTAGTAATGATGATGTCCCATTTTTAGATAATACAGGTATGTTGCCTTTTATTTTTATCGTAGCCTGTGATAATGGCAATTTTATTGACAGGACCTGTTTAGCAGAAACCTGGATGCGTGCAGAAAAGAACGGCGGACACACCGGAGCTGTGTGTGTCCTGGCTTCTACCATTGATCAGGAATGGGATCCACCAATGGCAGCACATGATGAGATGATTGATATCCTGACTGAATCATACCCTGATAACAGGAAGCGCACATTTGGCGGGATAGCCGTTAACGGATGTATGCTCATGAATGATGAATATCCGATCTATGGCCCTCAAATGACTGATACATGGGCTATTTTTGGCGATCCGACACTGAATGTTCGCACGGCTGATCCAACATATATTAATCTCAGCCACCCGGCTTACTTAGATACGAGTTTAAATAATTTCGAAATTATTTGCAATGAAGAAAATGTAACGGCATCATTAACCTATAACGGGCAAATCCTCTCAACAACAGGCGTTGTAAATGGCGCTATTTCACTGAAACTTGACAGACGTGTAAAAGTCGACACCATGTTATTGACTATCACTGGATTTAACAAAATACCATATCAAAAAAAACTACCAGTGAAAAAGCAATCATTTGCAAATCCCAAAATTGACGCTCTGACAATTAATGATGAACAGGGAAACAATAATGGAATTGCTGAATTTGGAGAAACAATCAGTTTAAGTCTTGAATTTTCAAATGATGGTAATCGTCAGCCGGAAAACATACAGGCAGAAATAAGTACAAAAAATCCACATATTTCCATTGTAGATAAAAATGCTTTCATTCCTTCTATAAAAACAGGATGTTGTAGTGAGTCAAAAAATCTTTTCCTGATGGATATTGCCAAAAACATTCCTGACAAAACAAAACCCGAAATAAAACTTAACCTGAGAGATGACCTGGACTCATCCTGGAACCTTACATTTAATTTTCCTGTCTCAGCGCCTGTTTTATCAGTGACGAAAGCTGATATCGTCAATGAATCTATAAAACAAAACGGGAGAATTGATATAGGAGAACAATTTGAGATACAGTTTGTATTAAAAAACAGTGGTCCTGTCAGTTTGCATGATGCATATTGTATTATTGATATTCAGGATGTTTCATTGGTGGTGCAACAGGATTCTTTTTATCTTGGGTCAGTAAATGCCGGGGAAAAAGTTACCTTCCATTTTCCTGCATTATGTTCACGGGATATTCCACCCGGAACCAGCCTGAAAATTAATTTGAATATCCGCTCTGAAGGATATGAAAAAATACTGGTGTCCCAACACAGGATAGGTTTGTATGTTGAGGACTGGGAAAAAGGCGATTTTACGTCATTTAAATGGAAACGCAACAATTACCAACTCTGGCAATTTGGCGATAGCATCGGGAAAAATAAAGGGACAGGCCTGCGGTCGGCAGAAATCGGGGATGACGATACATCCGGCATTGAAATCATGGTTGAAGTGTTGTCTGATGATTCTGTTTGTTTTGACAGGAGGGTTTCAAGCGAAGAGGATTTTGATTACCTGCATTTCCTTATTGACGGAATCTCCAGTGGAAATTGGTCAGGTGAAACCGGATGGGGAAGCGAATGTTTCACTGTCAGTGAAGGGGTTCATACCTTTTCCTGGTTATATACCAAAGACTTTTTCAGGGGTTCCGGGGAAGACCTGGCCATTATTGACAATATCATTTTGCCTGTACACAATAGTATAAACAGCCCGCCTGAAATAACAACGGAACCAATTACAGAAGTTAAAACCGGAAAATTATATTCCTATCCCATTAAAGTGCTCGATGATAACCCGGGTGATACAATTATTTTCACGCCTGCTAAAATACCGGGATGGATAAATTTTGTCAACAGGAATAATGGTCTCGCTGTTTTATCCGGTATTCCTCAGGAAGAGGATATAGGAACAATTGAAATAGCGTTCTCTGCAACAGATGGTACTGATGTGGCTGCGCAGAATTTTTATTTGTCGATTGTTTCTGATGTTGATGTTCCTGAAAAAAGCAATGAAGTACGACTCTTTCCGAACCCTTTAAAAGATGAACTACATTGTGAAGTTACCGTTGAAAACCCGAAGCGCTTTAGTTATCGGATTATTGATGTTGCCGGAAGATTGCACACTGTCCCGGTTGAATCAATTTTAAACAACAACAACAGAATTGTCCTCAACTTTGAAACCAGAGGTTTACGACCCGGCATCTATTATCTCACACTATTTAATGATGGAAATCAAGTTACGAATTCTTTTGTTGTTACAGACAGGCAATGAATTATTTCGCATAAACACGATATTCCCAGGGCTCCAGTTCAAATTTGTTTTTTCGTTCAAAGGTCACTTTTTCGTTAGTGAAAATATTGGTAAAGGTTTCTTTGAGGTCTCCGTCCTTGAGTTGGCACTCCTGGAATTCATCAGACAAATTCAGGACAACAAATACTTTCTCCTCATCTTTTTCGCGAATGAATGCATAGACCGTCAAATCTTCAGATGATTTTACCTGGTCAGTTTCACCGCCAAATTCGCCATTCCAAAGCGCTTTATTAGTTGTTTTCAAATTCAGCAGTTTTTTGTAAAAACCTGAAATATCCTCGCCATTCCAGTCTATCTCGTCCTTATCATAGAATTTTAAGTCTTTATCAAGACTTGCTTCCTGACCACCATAGATCATTGGTATTCCGGGAGCCGTAAATGTAAGCACAGCCATTGTTTTTGCAGCATCGCCAAGTCGGGCATATGTGTTACCATTCCAGGCATTTTCATCATGAGAAGAAGTATAGTTCAGGATATAATCTTCCTCATCATAAATTTTTGAAGCTTTTTTAAAATAATCTTCCAGGCGTTTGACATCCTTTTTCCCCTGAGCAATGAGGTTCATAACATAATGAAATTCCCATCCATACACTGCATCAAATGCATTTTTAAGAAGATCAGGCTCCCAGGATTCAGCCACAAGCAAAACATCTTTCTTTTCTTTCAAAACAACCCTGGCTTTATTCCAGAATTTTTCAGGAACCATTGCAGCGGCATCACATCTAAAACCATCAATATCAGTTTCTGTCACCCAAAATTTCATGGCATTGAGCATGTAGTCCCACAACTCATCATTTCTTTTGTATTTGAGGGCGGCACAATCAGTCCAGTCCGTCCCCGGCGGTGACAGGATATTGTCTTTTCTGTCCTGCTGATACCAGTCGGGATGTATTTCAATGAGCATATTATCCCATGATGTGCGGTCTGCCACCCAGTCAATAATGACATACATGTCCATATCATGTATTTTTTTGACAAGCAGCTTAAAATCATTGAGCGTGCCAAATTCAGGATTTACAGCTTTGAAATTTTGAATTGAATAAGGATTTCCGAGTGTTCCTTTTCGCTTTTTTTTACCTATTGGATAAATCGGCATTACATACAGGGTTTTAACACCCATTTCTTTTAATCGGGGCAGATGTTGAGCAAATGCTTCAAAATTGCCCTCCCGTGTATATTGCCTGATGTTGACTTCATATATGTTGATATTCTTTGACCAGGCAGGATGTTCCGGTTTTTTTATTTTTTTTGGTAGTTCTTTATGTGCCTGATTATTATTCTGTGGATGATTGTACTCTTTCTGTTTTTTTTCGTGTTGCGGTATACAGGAAACCTGAAAAATGAATAAAAGGGTGAGGAAGATTGAAAAATGTGTGACTTTCATATTGATTGTTTTTAGATTATGTGAACAAAAATAAAGTATAATTTAAAAAATGTAAAGAAAAAATGATAAAACTATTAAAACATCCTATTTTTTAATCAGTTTCAGGGGCCAGGGCAGCCTGTTAAGCTTTACAGTCAGGTATGTACATGCTTTAGCCCCAAAGCTTTTATAAAACCTTGCAAGATTTGGAATATTCGATCCTTCGAAATCCAAAATAAGGTGCCGTTCTGCATTTTTCCTCATGAATTCGTCAATAATGAGAAAAGTAGCGCTGTTTTCCCGACCTTCCGGAGTATTGACTGATAGCAGGTAAATGGCTTTTTGATGCGACTTTACAAAAAGTGTGGCAGCACAAAGTGTATTGGTTTCTGTATAGGCGCAAAATATTTCTCCAAAATGGTGATGAAGTGCAAGAGAAATCATTTTATGAACAATAAAAAGATACTTTTTTTTGAAATTTGCCTGTTTCGCTGTTACGTTTTCCCTGAACAGATCAGTGAATTGTTTTGGCGAAATGGTATTGACTGAAACCGACACTTTATTTTTAACTGCCTTTTTAATATTTCTTTTTACATTGGTTGAAAAATTATTAAATATCTTTTCATATGGATGAATGAGATCAAGTTGGTATGTTGTATTTGACTGAGTGTGTATATTGCTGTTTTCCAGTTTATTAAAAGAATTCAGATTGAAATGTGCAAGTTTAAAAGTCTTCGGAATTGATACCAGGAAATTTTTTGTCGTTTTCGGATCAAGAATTTTGGTGGAAAATATTCCGAGTTGTTGGGTAAATGGTGGTTGATAGACATATGAGATACCATACTTTGTTTTTTTTGGTAAAGGCATAACACGGTAATAGTCACCCTGCACAAGAGCATCCCAATCCGGACAGGTTATATCCAGATACCAGGAAAAAGCGTAAATGATGCCATTGAAGGATTTCATGATGCACCTGTCCCATTTTACTTTGTCAATTTCATGATGTTGAAGGTAGATAATGTTCATGTAATCAGCTTTTATTTGTTTTTTGTCTGCCGGTTGCTGTTGTTTGATACTTTTGATTCCTGTCCTTTGGTTTTTCCGGTATTGTCATCCTAAGCCATCCTTTATCCAATAAAGGTTTAACGTACCGGTTAAAATTTTTGGTTTGGTTTGAAAGTTCTAACTTCGAAAGTATTTCCAACCTGGTTTTTGGTGTAAAACAAAACGCCAGGATTATATTTTCATAGTTGTTTTCTTGGTTACTTTCATAGTTACTTTCTTGGTTACTTTCATAGTTATTTTCTTGGTTACTTTCATAGTTACTTTCTTGGTTACTTTCATGGGTACTATCCTGAATGCCTTGCTGAATGCTAAATTCCGGATTAACAGGTACAACTGTTAAAAAATATGTACACTGATCATCTGTTTCAAATATGGGAACAGGAGATTTATTATTTGCCATGGCTTTGTATATGGTCGGGATTCCTGTTCCCCGTCCTTCAGTCAGATGCAATTCTTTTAAAAAGTCTCCCAGACGCCTGTTCCTGTAATCCCTGGCAACAATTCTTTTGTTTTCTGCCAGAATTTGAGCATTAACAGGTGGTACAGGCCCTGGAAAACTTAATATTTCAATTTTATCGGGCCATATTTGAACCTCTATTGGTTTACCTAATTCATAGCTTTTGTGATAAACAGCATTTGCTAATGCTTCTTCAACAGCTTCATAAGGGAAGTTAAATAATCTCATTGATTCTGCCTGTCCGGGAATTTTTTTTACTTTTTCTGCAATAATGTTGGTATAGATGTAAGCAAGGGCATCTCTCAATTGAATATGCAGTGGACCTTTAAAGTATTTCTCAGAAAAATCTTTACCAGCTTCATCTTTTCTGATGACTACTTCAATCCATGCCCGGTTAAAAAAACGGTGGGGTTCTCTGTTAAAAAACATCAAACCTACATTTACAGGTTGAAGCGCTTCATCAGGCCCTTTTACAATATTCATCTGACGGCAGAGATCATCAAAAGGCAATGTTATGCTTTCTTCAAATAAATCACTTTTAACTTCCTGGAGAAAATCCCTTATTAATCCTAAATTCAGATCATTCAACCGGGCTGTCATATTGCTTCGGTCATCAAAAGGTACACGGGCCGATAATTCCCGGAGCCTCCTGAGTGCTTCACCTTTAGCTTTAATGGTTTTTGATCCGCTTCGGATGTAATGAAATCTATTTTTTATATTTTTATTTCCAATCGTTTCAGGTGCTGTATATGGTCGCAGATCACCTGATGGAGTATATAGTAACAGAATATGTTTATCCTGAAAAAAATATGGTTGGATGACAGGTATGTAATGAGGTTGTAATTGATAGCATAATTCGGTCAATTCTCCCTGTATTCGATCAATCTGATTTGGATTTAATCCATGAGGGGGTAAAACAGGTCTTCCATTTGATTCTTCTATGCCAATTATGACATAACCTCCGCCCCAATTATTGATATCATTGGCAAATGCGCATATAGAATGTATGACAGTCTCAGGATTCCATCCTTTTTCAAATTCAAGTCTTTCCCATTCAATTACCTTCCCGTTTATGAGTTCATTTATATTTACCGGTAGAGCCATAATTTATTGTTCTGATTTGGATAGCGGATTAGATTAATTCACATATGCAGACCACTACAAATTATTTTTCAAAGATATAAAAAATGGATTGTTCATAGATAGTTTTCCATCCTTTCCAGTGACCTTTCTCTGACAAAGACTCATTATGCCATAAACTGATACATAATCCTTCTGATTCGTTAACTACATCTACAAGCTTTTTGATGGTTATTAAAGCATCTTCCGGTTTCATTTGCAGATACTCATACAAGGTAACATCCATATAAGTAATCGGATATATTTTCAAATTTGTCGTTGTTTCCTTTTCCAGGTGATAGAAAAAAAACGGTGTTGCAGTTCCTGCCCGAAACCCTGGCTGCCCGGCAAATCCCATTGAATAATCTTCCCTGATACCTGCCTGGGTTAAATTATCGTAGGTTTCGGGGAGATGGATTTTTAAAAAATGATGCCTGCTTTTTGTTATTTCTCTGCCTGTTATGTCCTCTAAAGTTTGTTTCTCTTTTTTCAGGGATTCCAATGACATTTTTTTTTGATAGCCCGGGTGCAGACCAATTTCATATTCTCCGGCTACACGTTGTATAATATGTCTAAAATGCCTGTTCGACGGAGAAATATTCTTATTGTACTGCCCGTATTTTGAAACCAGGAAAAAAAATATGGGTTTTATATGCTTTTTTTTGTGCAATCGGATAATCTCATCAAGATTATCAAATCTGTCACGTGATATGCCAGCCAAAACCGACAATCGATCCTTTATGTCACTGATATTTCTGTGAATGACATCCCTGGCTAGTCCGCCTGCTGTTCGGAACAGACCTTTTCCTTTGAATTCAAACACTGAATCAACATCAATGGTTGGTTGAAAAGTAAATGTTTGTTTCTTTACTGATTTAAGCCCGGGGTAGATTTTTAATAATTTATCATACAGCATTTTAACCCATTGGTTGACTACAGGCTTGTCCAAAAAACCATTTTTATAAGCAAAACTTTCATTCCACGGGAACCTGCCATGTAGATCCTTGCTGAAAGGTAAATATTCTTCATATCTTGAGACAAGATAAAAGCTTGCCGAAAAAATATCAAACGGAAGAATTTGCTTGGAACCGTGAGTGATAAAAAACACCGGGATGCTGTCTACATATTCTATCCTGAGTAAATCAGCAGAGACAGGTTCAATTTTGTTTGAAAACAGAAAATCATGTGCATAAATACATGGTATGTCATTAATAGTCTGAGTTGAGTAATTCAGACGAGGACCTGAATATGATAAAAATGATGCCCTGTTACAGGTTTTATCATATGGTATTCCCAAAATTCCGGAAAATATAAGTTCAAATATATAATCCAGTCTGGGATTATTTTCCCGGATATAAATCAACAATGTATCCATACATTATAATTTGTCCTCATCAGCAAAGCTAAAATAATCGCCATGAACAACGATGATGTGGTCCATTAGGTGAATATCAAGTGCATCGCCAGCACTTTTCATTTTTCTGGTGATGGCATAATCGTGTTTACTTGGTTCTTTACTTCCTGAGGGGTGGTTGTGCACCAACACCAGGGATGTTGCGAATATATCAAGGGCCTTTTTCAGGATAATTCTGACATCTGTGATTGTGCTGTCAATACCGCCCATGCTGACACGCTGTTTATCGAGTATCATGTTTTTATTGTTCATAAAAATAACCCAAAACTCCTCGTGCCCCAGATCAGATAACATAGGCATTAAAATATCAGCGGCTTCTTTGCTGGAGCGTATTCGCTTCTTATTCAACACGTTTGTCAGTTTTCTTCTGCGACCAAGTTCAAGGGCTGCTACAATAGATATTCCTTTCGCTTCTCCAATACCGCTGAAGTTATTCATTAAATCATGTACACTTAAACGTGCCAAACCATTGAGATTGTTATCAACAGAGGCAAGAATTTTTTTGGACAATTCAACAGCAGATTCAGTTCTGTTGCCTGAACCAATCAGCACTGCAATCAGTTCAGCATCCGAAAGGCTTTCTATGCCTTTTTTCAGGAGTTTTTCCCTGGGGCGATCGTCCAGGCTCCAGTGTTTTATGCTCAGGTTTTTATCTTTGTCCATTGGTATTATATAAGCGCTGGACAAATTTAGCAAAGCAGAATGAAATATATAAACATTGATGCATTTTTAATTTATCAATTGACACTCCTATTATTAAAAATGCTGGCATTTTTTTATTGAATATTTCTGAAATACAGGAGATATTTATATTTTTGTATAATTGAAACCGGCAAATAAAAACGCAGGATGTATGTATTCGGAGAGTAGCGCAGCCCGGTAGCGTACTACGTTCGGGACGTAGGGGTCGCGGGTTCGAATCCCGCCTCTCCGACATTTTTAAGGGTTAACTTATTGATATATAAGATAGCCCTTTTTCTGTGCCCGACATTTTTTTTCTTTAGCCGGAAGATTGGTTGAATGATCTCTAATCGAGCCTTCACCGGGAAATTTCAAAAATGGCAATAAACCACGTGATATCCCCAAACAAATGGCATGAACCTATCTCATGACAAACATGTTAATTGTGCACGATATTTCCGGAATATTCATTTTTACTCTGTTAACCAATATTATCCGGTATAATTAAGAATAGACTGAATAAACTGTATTGAAATTCTTCCCCCGACTTACCCAAGGTCTGAATGACAACAATTATGGTCTTTATAGTGTGACCGTTAAAAAAACAGCTTCATCCAAAATACCGGTTTTTCAATTAAATTGAGAATATTTTGTCCGGCAAGGATAAAACTGTTTCTCTCATGTGTTCAATAAAATCTAAACCACTATGCCGACCAGCGTTTCAGACTTGGGATAAAATTGACAGACCGTTCTATCACCTCTTTCGGGACTTGCATTTTGCCCATCTGCTCCCTGACAAGGGTTTGCATTTCAACAAGTGTCATGTCAGGATTAACAAAAGCGCCTTCCTGAAAGCAATAGTGACAGTATTCACTGTTTTTGCTGCCATCTTTGTTTGTCCCGGGCAATGATTCATTTTCCAGAGGTATGCTGCAGCTCTGACAAAAATTGTTTGTTTCCATAACTTACAAAAATTTAGATTAGACATTTAATTTTTAAGATGATGCAAGTTTATGACAGGCAGGTGACAACAGTATGTCAACAGTGAGAAATAAATGACATTATTATTGTATGATAGAGATACACGGAGGGATGGAGATACACGAAGAAGAAAAATACCTCAACTACCGCATACGTCCGCTTGTGGCCAGACGGGCTGAAACTACAAAATCACGCATACAGCAATGCAATTGATTATGCAGGGTGCAAAGGCTTAACAGATATTTTGCTGACTGAATAGTTTAACAGGCTGGGTATTGGCCACTAGCAGACGTTTGCGTCAGGGCGGGAATCGTAACCATTATCAAAAAATACCATTCGTAATCATGATTAACAGAATTTGGATATTCTTCAGCTTTTAAAAATCACGGACTCACATAAATGGTATCACTCAAAACTGTACATGCTCCAAAGAAACCAACGGCACCTTCACTTAAATTTGTTTCTACATTAGCATGATAAACATCGAACAGTCCCCCGCGCCATTCTGTCTCTGATAATAAAGACCTGACAAATGACGCATGTTCGTCATTTAAGGAATATTTTTTTTGAACAATTATACTGCCTCCGGGAAACAATTCTTCCCTCTTGTCAGGAGCAAACATCCGGTTTACATCAACAGAAAAAATTGTATAATACACAA
>CAZVTW010000164.1:0-11133 GCA_964629805.1 uncultured Bacteroidales bacterium
TTTATAATTATAAATTGTCAATAACCTATATGAAACTTTTGGGACAGAGAACTAATTCCCTGATAAGTTTAGAAATTTTTGTTATTTTTTTTTCACTCCATTGCCTTTGTAATGCAAGCGAATATAATTCTCCTATAAATACAATTGATAAAGCTGTAATATTTTCATTTGTAAATAGTGGAGAATCCTTCTCAATTTGACTAATTATTTCTTGCTTCTTCATAAAATAAGCGAGAACAATATTAGTATCCAATATAAACCGGTTCATTTTCCAATCAAGTTAGATAATTCTTCAAATGAAATGTCATCATCTGGTAATGCTCCGATAACTAATTCCTTTTTGGGATTGTAGTTTTGCTCTCTGGCAAGCCTGGTGATGTCTGTTTTAGCTCTTCGGGGTTTTTGCTCAATATTATATAAATTTTCCGTTTGTTTTGACTGTACGTGATAATATAATTCCTTCGCCTGCTCCTGTAGCAATTTCTCAATTTTTAAGAGAACCTCATTATTATTCAAATGTGTTATTGTTTCTAAAATCGATAATTTTCTTGTTTTAGATTCCATGCTTTACATTTTAAAAATTACGAATAGTTTATATTTCTTATAACCTTAAATCCGCAGATTTATTTTTTGATTCACAAATTACACTCATTTTTATTCACCCTTTTGGGTGAATAAAATTTGCATAATTCGCCTAATTAGCGGTTAAATAAAAAGAAGACTTGCGGATTCAATGTATAATTCAAATATGTATCACACAAATTATATGTCATTTTATTGATTAATAATTTTTGTTCTTAAGAGGCTTACACCTTCATTATTTGATATATGCACAACAAACAAACCCTTCGGAATCTTATTAAAACCTAAATGAATCGTGTTTTTTCCTTTATAAAGCCTGATTTTTGATTTTTTATATAATTCTCTTCCGGAAATGTCAAAAACATACAGATATCCTGTAAACGAGGCCTGAGAATTTATCAATAAAAGGTTTCCGGGATAAAAAATATTATGTGTTGTGACAACCGGCTGTCTCTTTTCTTCCAAATCAACAACAGATATTGAAACAGGTGTCATTGCAATATCTGTATTTGTCGTATCACCTGGTGAAATAGAAATATCTCTAATACGAACTGTATCAAAATTTCCTGAGAACGCTGTTAAATCATAAATTCCTTGTCTATAGGGTATAAAAAAATATCCTGTTGATGCATCTGAATAAGTTGTCTTCACCATTTGTCCATACTTGTCTGATAATTCAATTTCTGCAAAAACAGGAAAAGAATCTTGCTTATTAACAACCCTGCCAGATATGATTCCTGTTCCTTTTGGAATAAAATAAAAATCTTCATTCAAAGTTTGATTAGATTGAACAATGATTTTTTTCGAAATTTCAAAGTAATCATTATTTGAAATATGAAAAGTAAAATGACCTTTGGGTAAGGAAAACGAATAAAAACCATTGTTTGAATCAGACCTGCCCTGATAAAAAATGTCTCCTGTGCTATCAAATACAGATATTGTAGCTATAACAGGTAGGTAAGTCGATATATCATAAATATTTCCTGAAATAGTAGTTAAGGAAGCTGGCAGAGGTTCTAATTGAAAATATATAGTGATAGTATCACCTGCCTGTACTAAAATATTATCTGATTGAGATTTATAATGTCCGTCTGCAAATGCACGTATGATATATTCTCCCTGTTCAATAGCACAAAAGTAATTTCCTGTATTTGCATCAGGATACACTGTTTTTACAACCTGTCCGTTATCATCTATAATATTAATGGTTGCATACACAGGTAATGAATCATTGATATCAATGACTTGTCCGGTTAAAATACCCATTCCAAGAGGGATGGCATGAAAATTCTCATTTATTTTCTGCTCTGAGGTAAGAGAATAAACGCTTGAAATTTCGTAATAATTATCGTTTAATATCAAAATTTTATATATTCCTTCAGGGACTGAGAATGCGAAATAACCATTTTCAGGATTAGAGCTATTTTCAAATACAACGCTGCCAGTACTGTCTTGTAACACAATGTTGGCCTGAACTGGCAACTGTGTAGATACATCAATTATGTTTCCGGCGACAATGGCTGTTTCTAATGAAACCGGAGTTAATGTAGTATCAATACAAAGGGTATCATCAGGTATTATTGTTACGTTTTTTATTTTTGTTGTATCAAATCCTTCAGCGAAAATTTCCATGGTGTAATGACCCTGTTTATAAAATACCAGGAATTTCCCTGTCTTAAGATCAGAATGAGTTGTTTTTACAATCTGTCCACTATTATTGAATAGGCTGATTGTTGCAAAAACAGGGGTTGAATCCCTGAAATCTTTTACTATGCCGGTTATTGCACCAAAGTTCTTTGGAATTAAATATATACTATCAATAATATCCTGTTCTTCTCGTAAAGTTAAAGATTTGGTAATAGCATAATAATTTTGGTTGGTTATGTTAATCTGATAGACTCCTACAGGTAAATGGAGTGCAATCAAACCGTTGTCAGGATTTGATTCTACTTGATGTATTAATTTTTCATCATTATCATAGATAAGTATTTTTGATTCAAGAGGAAGACCATTCAAAGCATCAAAAATATTCAAAGTTAATTTAGAAAATGTAACAGGGTTTATTGGAATATTAATTGTTTTTAAGGTATTTTTTTGTATTGAAATATCATTAACATACGTCGTATCGTAACCCGGAGCAGTTGCCATTATTGTGTAAGAACCTTCATCAAGAAACCGGTAAAAATACCCATTCTCCTCAAGTGAGGAAAAAACAAAAGAATTGTCTTTATCATGGGCGGGAATCTCGATTTTAGCAGCAACCGGTTGACTGGTTTCAGCATCAAATACTTTCCCTTTTAATCCATAGAGCGCTTGTTTCATGCAGGCAATCAGGGCATCCCGGTTATAATCCCATAAAGCAGGCAATTCAGCGCCGGAAGGATTTTTATCATTGTCGAGTTCCATAATGACTTCTCTCCCCTGGAGAAAATAATTTGTATAATCCTGCCTTCCGCCATGCACAACATACCAGTCGCCACCGACTGTAACGCCATCTTCTTTGATTTTTCCTCCAATTGTCGGAACAAGATATCCTTCAGGACTATTCTCATGGGCCAGTTTGGTGTATTCTCTGCCAATGTGTCTGTACCATTCCACGTCGGCATGCAGTTTTTCATCAGATTTCCAGACATCCCAGGGTATATTGATAACTTCAAAGCCTGTGTGCAGGTTCGCTGCCAGATCAAACCTTCGAAGTTCCATGAACGCGATCATTGATTTATTTTCATGCGCTCTGAATGCATAATTTGGAAACTGCCCCTTAACCGGATCAGGAAAATTCCTGTTCAAATCAATACCTTCAGCATTTCTTCGTATAGGATAAAATATGGTATCAGCGCCATTTCGATACATGCCGTCAGGATTCGAAAGCGGATTTATCCAGATTTCCATATTGTTAATCAGCCTGGTAATTTCCTGATCATTGTCGTATTCTGTCAGGAGATAATCAATCAGTCTCAACATGAGAATAAAAGGTGGTGTTTCATCTCCGTGCATGGAAGCTGTGTAGAAAAAATCAGGTTCAGGCTCTTCTTCATGTACATTATCTGAGAGTTTTACAGTCAGAATTGGTTTTCCGTGAATGCTTGTTCCAATGGTATCCAGCAGGCAAATATCCGGATAGTCAGCGCTGAATCCTGACATCAGTTCGAGGTATTGACTATGTGCCGGGTAACTGTCCCATTTTATCAAATCATTGAGTGATTTGGCCTGGTTGATTGTTGATTTGTCCGGTTCTTTTGAGATAACCGTAAAATCATAATCCAAGGTAAGGAAATAGTCAAATTCCTGCCTGTTCACATTGACAATAACCGTATCTCCAATCACCCTGTCGATGGACATGGCATCTGTTATTTCCCGGAGATCATGCCTGTCATCAATGACAAATGTTAGATATACCTCACCGTATGTATTAAGAAAATATTTCGCAGACTTTAAATCATTTACCTCCTGCGAAGCCAAATTGATTGAAAATCCGGCAAGGAGTAGTAGTACTATGACAATTGATCGAAACATAACATATGATTTTCATAATTAACGAAAATGAGATGAGAGTGTTTCAAAATTATACGTTAAACCTAAAATGCATAACATCACCATCTTTCACAACATATTCCTTTCCTTCAATGGCAATTTTTCCGGCTTCACGGCAAGCTTGTTCAGAACCGTATTTGATATAATCATCATACTTAATGACCTCAGCCCTGATAAATCCCCGTTCAAAATCAGTGTGTATAATGCCTGCTGCCTGAGGGGCTTTTGTGCCCTTTTTGAAAGTCCAGGCCCTTGTTTCTTTCGGCCCGGTGGTTAAAAATGTTTCCAGGTTCAGGAGTTTATACGATGTTTTGATGAGTTTAGAAACACCTGGTTCTTTCAATCCAAGGTCTTCCAGAAATAGCATTCGTTCTTCCGGATCATCCAGTTCGGCAATTTCTGCCTCTGCTGAAGCGGCAATAATTAACATTTCGGCATTTTCATCCTTAATGGCTACTTTAACAGCTTCAATATGCCTATTCCCTTGTTTTAATGCTTGTTCATCGACATTACAGACATAAAGAATTGGTTTGTTGGTCAATAAAAATACATCTTTAACAAAAGCTAATTCTTCTTTTTCAAGTGTAACAACCCTGGCTGATTTACCCTCTTCAAGGACATTTTTGTATCGCTCGAGGATTTCCAGTCTTTTTCGGGCATCTTTTTCACCAATTTGTGCTTTTTTACGAACTTTTTCTGTTTGAATCTCTACTGTCTCCAGGTCTTTAAGCTGTAATTCTATATCAATGGTATTTTTATCCCTGACCGGATCAATGGTTGTATCAACATGTGTGACGTTATCATCTTCAAAACACCTAAGCAGATGAATTATAGCATCCGTTTCGCGAATATGCGACAAAAATTTATTCCCCAGACCTTCACCCTTGCTGGCGCCTTTGACAAGACCGGCAATGTCAACAATTTCAACAGTTGCGGGTACAACTTTAGCCGGTTTATCAATTTGAGCCAGTTTTTCAAGTCGTTCGTCCGGAACATTAATTACCCCGACATTCGGCTCTATAGTGCAAAACGGAAAATTGGCGCTTTGAGCTTTAGCGCTTGATAAACAATTAAACAGGGTAGACTTCCCTACATTCGGAAGCCCGACTATACCACATTGTAAACTCATACAAAAATATATTTTTAAATTCCGGCGACAAAGATATATATTTATTCAGGTTTGTATGTTTAGCTTTAGATTTTATTCGCCTTTTTTGATAAACATCAATTATCAATGGCTGAAATTTTTGATGATTCGCGAAATCTTCCTTACTTTTATCAAAAATGAAAACTATGGCATATGGAAGTAATAGATGATAATGTGACATTTGAAGATGAAGGCGGATATGATCAGTTTTTGCCTTTAGCCTCACCAGGAGACCGCTTTGTAGCTGTTTTGATTGACTGGATACTTATGGGCGCCCTGAATTTTGTACCCTACATTGGATGGGCAGCAGCTGTAGCTTATTATTTGCTCCGGGATGCTTTACCATTTCTGGATGGTCAGAGCCTGGGTAAAAAAGCCATCAGGTTGCGTGTTCTGGATGAGTACACGGGAATGCCCATCACAGAAAAATATGACAAAGCGGCTATCAGGATGCTTAGCCAGTTTATTCCGGTGTTTAACCTCATTGATGCAGTTATGGTCTTTTCTGATGATAAAAAGAGGTTCGGTGATAAGTGGGCAGGAACAGTTGTTGTCAAAGAAGAATAAACTTTTTACAGAATTAAAATGGACTTCATATGAATTTCAATGTAAAAACAGTAAGTGAATATCTTGAAAATGTTCCTACTGAGAGAAAACAATACTTTTTTCAGCTTCGGGAATCAATTCTTGATAACCTGCCTTATGGTTTTGAGGAACAGCTAAGAAATAGTATGATAGCTTATGTTGTACCACACAAAATTTATCCTCCGGGCTATCATGTGGATCCGCAGGAACCTCTTCCTTTCGTAAGTATAGCCTCTCAGAAAAATTTCATTGGACTGTACCACATGGGTTTATATACAAAAAAAGAGTTGCTGGATTGGTTTATAACAGAATATCCTAAACATAGCAAATATAAATTGGACATGGGCAAGAGTTGTGTCAGGTTAAAAAAACCAAATGATATTCCCTTTCAACTTATAGGTGAGTTAATGCAAAAGATGACGGTTCAGGAATGGATTAGTCTTTATGAACAACAGATTAGACAAAAAAAACAGAAATAATGCATCGGTTTTTATCTTTATGCGTATAAATAATTTATATCAATTTTTGATTTGTCTTGTAAACATAAATATGTAAAAATGCCTGCCAATAAAAGCGTTGTCTTCATTATAATGACATATGTCATGTTCGGTTTGGGAATCAATGTCTCTTTTCCCCAGAACATTGATCAGTTAAAAGTACAGGCAAAAAAACATGCTGAAAATGAAAACCAAAGTCAGGTGGCTTATTATTATAACAAAATTGCCTATGCTTATTGGGAAAATCTCGGGTTAGACAGCGCCATTTCCTATTTTACAAAAAGTATAGAGATAAACAGAAAAATCGGCAATCAAAATGCTATTCGTATTATCACCGCAAATTTAGCGATGATTTATTCAGACAAAGGTAATCCGGAAAAAGCGCTGGAATTGTTCGGGGAGAATCTGAAAAAAAGCAGGGCAAATAATAATCAAAACAACATTGCTTCCGACCTTGTCAATATGTCAAATGAGCTCATGGTTATGGAAAAATACAATGATGTGAACAAATATCTTGAAGAAGCGCTTAAAATTGCCAAAGAGAAAAATAATATAGACTTGGTTACCAGGTGTTATGGTATGTTGTCTGATAGTTATAAAAAACTTGGAGATTCCGAGAAATCAATTGAATACTTCAATTTATATTCAGCTCTGGATAAAAAACAACAACGGGAACAGATTGAACAACTGGAATCAAGAACTTCATCAGCTGAAAAGGAAGTGACAGAAAAGAAGAAACAGATTGAAGACCAGATAATGACTATCGAAAAGACACGGGATTCCCTGACCATTTCGGAACAAGCGAACCGGCAGAAACAACTGGAGATTGATTTGGCTAAAGCACAACTTGAAAAACAAAATTCTGAATTGAAACTCCGTGAAATGGAAAAAAGGTATTTTATTGGAGGTCTTATTTTTTTCATTATTGTTTCTGTTATTATTACTATCTTATTCATTTCAAAACGTAAAACCAACAAACTGCTCGTGAAACAAAATGCTGAAATTCTTGAACAGAAAAAACAGATTGACAGACAGAATGAAAAGATAACCGAGAGCATATTTTACGCAAAAAATATTCAGGATGCTGTATTATCTGTAAGAGAGGGAACAAATCTGCCATTTGAATCATTCATCATATTTAAACCCAAAGATATTGTTTCAGGGGATTTTATCTGGTATGCAGAAATAACAACGAAACAAGGTGAGACAAATCATATTATCGCTGTTGCTGACTGTATTGGACATGGTGTCCCGGGCGCTTTTATGTCAGTTATTGGTTATAATATTTTGGATGAACTGGTTAAAGAAAAACACATCCATCAACCGGAAAAAATCTTATATCATTTGAACAAACGAGTTTTCACCATTCTTAAACCGGAAACAACAGAAAACGCTGTTGGTATGGATATTGCTGTTTGTAACATACGAAAAGGAGAGAAAAACGGAAGCTATCATGTGAATTTTTCATCAGCCAACAGGCCTTTTCTATATTTTGATGCCGTAAATAGCAATTTTTCATATGAAAAGGGAGATAAACTGAGCATAGCGGATATTCACAAAGTGACACAGGAATCAACTTTCACTGCAAAAGAATTCCACCTGAATGAGCATGATCTCATAATCCTTTTTTCCGACGGAATCATTGATCAAAGTAATTTGAAAAACCAACGATTTGGCAGAAAGCGATTTATTAGTTGCTTGCAAAGCAATCTGAATAATGACATGAAAACAATAAAAAACAACCTGGAACAAGAGTACAATAAACACAAAGGAAATGTTAAACAAAGAGATGATATATCGGTTTTAGGTATACGTCTCAGTTAATTTAACAACAATGAATAATTTACAAATTGAGAAGTCAGATATTGATGACTCTCCGGGTGTTTTTTTTAATGCTGAAACCGGATATTGCGAGATATCAGGCAGTTCATATATGGAACGACCGACAAAATTTTATTTGCCGCTAATTAACTGGCTGATTGATTACCTGGAAGAATTTGATATTCCATTAAGATTAAATATTGAAATTCCATATTTTAATTCCAGTTCCTCCAGGCAACTTTTGAATATCCTGATGGTACTCAAAAAATTTGTAGACCAGGGGCGGGATATACGTGTTAACTGGTACCTTGTGGACGATGATCTGGAACTCGAAGAAGAAGTTGAAGATTTTGAGATTGACAGTGAACTGAAAATCAATGTTGTCAAAAACTACAGTAATTTTTGATTGTGAGGACTGTTTTTCTGCTTTGTTCCCTCACATAAAATACTCCTAAAAAATCAGATAGATAAATCTAACAAAGTAGAATTAATTAACATTGATTTCTATCATATGTTATTTCACATATTCATATCCATTCACCTTATACCCTGCTTCTTCAATAGCCATCATAATGCCATCTGTCATGAGTTTTGTTGAATCAAACTTAACTTTTGCTTTCTGATCTTCAAATGAGGCCTGTACTTCAACAATACCATCCATTTTGTCGAGTTTTGATGTGATTGTTTTTTCGCAGCCAGTGCAGGTCATTCCCTCAACATTGTAAACAACAAAAGCCATGTTTTCTTCAGATACCTGCTCTTTGGTCTGCTGAGCAGCGTCAGAACCCTCTTTTTCTTCTGTGGATACACAGGATAAAACAAGTAAAAGAACACCAATTAACAGAAATGATAATTTTTTCATTTTACCAATATGATTAATAATTAAATATTATAGAAACCTTTGTTCAAAAATAAAACAATCTATTTATATTTCAATACATTCAATAATAATTTTATTTTATTTTTTTTAATAGCACCTTTGATTCAGAAATTCCTAAAAAAAACCTGACAGATATAGAACCTGACAGGTTTTCATAATCAAATTCACCTTATGTAATACCCCTAAAAAAACGTGCAGGCTACTATTTAAAACTTATCGTCAGTTCATTAACAGATTGAGGATTAAACGGTGCCAGTGAAATAATCCTTCCTTCAATATCATCAAATTCCGGCCCCGGTGATGTGCCGCCAACCATAAAACCCTGAGAGTTGAAATACCCCGGAGCTTCTGTATTTTTTAAATAAGGGGCAATCATCTCTTCAGTGGCAAGTGGAAATTCTTCCTGAATAGCACGCATAAAAACATTCCTAATCGAATAATACTCCAGCAGCTGTTCTCTGGCAGATTCATTGAGTGTGTTTGGCGGAAGCCCGATTTCTGCAACACCAATGTCCTCAGCTTCTTTACCTGAAGCCACAAAAGCCCAGTTAAAACCGGTATCATCAGTAAAAAATTTAGCATTCGGGTGGTTTGAATTACCAGAGATATCCACGTAGTTTCCGTTTTTACCTGCCCACATTCTCATGTTATTCATTGCATATGGGTCTATCTCAGGACTGGATAGAGGCAGACCGGCAACATAAACAGTCATTTCAGCTTCGTAACCGTTTGTTCCTGTTTCATCATAGTCAATCCTGTACATGGCTTCTCCTGAGTTGGCATCATTCACCCTGTCAAGGTTGTAGGGTTTTATAATGGCTATCCCCTTCACGGGATTCCTATTCCAAAACACCTGCATCCCTTTGCCACCATCAGGATTAGATTCCGAATCTACATCAGTAATCGTCAACTGAAACTCCCAGGTCTCTCCTTCAAACTCTGAATTCTCAACAACAGTCAAATTTTTTATCCGCTGATCATCGTCACTTGGATAGGATAAAAACAAAGGTTTGTCAATTCCATAATAGGATATTGCAACAATTATCTCCTCAACAATTTTAGCACCTTCCTCTCCAACGGCAATAAAAAAATTGAGATTCTCATAAATGTCATTTCCCTGTAATGTATCATTATTAGTTGTTTGCGGTCCTTTGTGAGCGCTTTTATAATAACCGCCCGTATGACTCAATGCATCAGGAATTTCAACACTGAACTGTTGTGGCAAAATTGTGGAGCCGTTCTGTGAAGGCGAGGCATCATCATCACTTTCACATGAATAAAAAATAACAAACATCGCAACAAGAAATGCTGTAATTAAAAATGATTTAGTTTTCATATCATTCATATTAAGTTAAACAAAAAAATTATTCACTTCCAATCGATTGATTTGTTACTATCACACAGCAATTTGATTTTACCCTAATGCGGATAAGCCGGAATAAATTAACCTTTTTGCGGTTTTAGCGCTAAACCTGCCGGCATGCTTGCTCCCGGCAGCGTTAACAAAGTACTAAACCTACCGGCCTGCTTGCGCCTTGCAGCATTGACAAAGTACTAACCTACCGGTCTATTTGCCTCCCGGCAGTGTTGACAAATAAATATATAAATTTGAGAATTATTACTGATCCGCTTTCAAAAAATCAAGTGTTTTTCTACTGGCACTAATATATTTTATTTTGACATAAAAAATACATTTACACGATTCTGCTATTTGCAGAAAAGTATTGTTAGAGAACAAACAGGCCATATAGTTTGCAGGGAGGAAATTGTATTTATTATATTGAAGACTCCGCTCCTAAGAAACGCTATACTCCTTCGGAGATTATTTTAACAAACTTTCGAAACAGAAAACTATTTCCCTGGCATTGCTATTTTTTTTGTATCCGGTTATACTAAAATATCATAAAAGCAGTTTAAAATCAAAATGTAATTGACCTTAAAACCATGGAAAAGTTATTATTTATAACCATCATCTTAATTATTATTAATCAAAAACTCAGTCCGCAGGTAACAATCAGCGGGACAATAACAGATAAAGAAACCGGTGAAAATCTTATTGGCGCCAGTATTTATGAAAGCAATTCAAA
>CAZVTW010000165.1:0-11128 GCA_964629805.1 uncultured Bacteroidales bacterium
CTTTTTGTTGCATTGACAAATCATCTTAAATCCAAACTGTGGACAGGTGATAAAAATATTAGAAAATGGAATAATAAAAAAAAGATATTCTCGGATTATGACAACTTCTGAATTATACGATCTTTTTATTAAGAAAGAGTTAAAAAGAAAAAGGAGAATATAAATAAAAACTTCTGGCAACAATGTGTATAAGTAATGGCGAGGATTGTAGTAAAATCAAGGCTTGTAGCTCGCATCAACATCATCACGGTTTGATAGTGAATAGCTCCGAAATCCGCCACTACTCTACACTCACCGTTGTGCGTCATGCTAAAAAAACTGAAACCAGAAACTTACAATGAATGATAATTATAAGATTAGCCCACCCGCATTTAACACATTTGGTTTTTGCCAAATCACTAAACCGAACCTAAAAAATCAAAAGAGCTATTTCTTTGCCAATACACCGAAAAAAGCTATTTTTGATAGTTTATTGAAACAGAAAAATTTTAATGGATATAGGAACTAAATACACTGATTTAACATTCTTTACAAACGATTCGGAAGATTCAATTCTTGATAGGTTTAAATCTGTTTTAAAAACAGTTGAATTTTTTGATATTCTTGTTGGTTATTTTAGAATAAGTGGATTTCACCAACTTTACAAATCATTTGAGAAAATTGAAAAAATCAGGATACTGGTTGGCTTAAATATTGATAAAAAGACTTTTCAAATAATCGAAACAAGCAAAACACAGGGTAAACTTGATTTTGAGACTCATTCCAGAACAAAAGAAATAATCGGAGAAAAAGTAATTGATGAAATTGAAAAAAGCGAAGACACACAGGAAGTTGAAGAAGGCATTCACAAATTCATTGAATACTTAAAATCAGGAAAAATTGAAATCAAAGCACACCCTAGCCAAGACTTACACGCAAAAGTTTATATAAGCCGGTATTTCAAAGATGACAGGGATTTTGGAAATGTAATCACAGGTTCAAGTAATTTTTCAGAATCCGGGTTGGTTGCTAATTATGAATTTAACGTTCAACTCAAAAACAGCCAGGATGTAAAATTTGCACTGGAAAAATTTGAATTGCTTTGGGAGCAAGCAGTGGATATTTCAGACTATTATGTGGATACAGTTCAAACCAAAACACATCTGAACAACAGCATCACACCATATCAGATTTACCTGAAACTGCTTTATGAGTATTTCAAAACTGATTTAAGCCTCGACCCAAATTTATTTTATCAGAACATTCCTGAAGGATTCATGAAATTAAAGTATCAGGAACAGGCAGTAACAAATGCTAAGAAAATTCTTGATGAGTACGGTGGTGTATTTTTAGCTGATGTCGTGGGTTTGGGAAAAACTTTTATGGCAACATTGCTGGCAAATCAATTACCAGGAAGAAACTTAGTAATTGCTTCTCCAGCCTTGCTAACAAAAGATAATCCAAATTCGTGGTTAAATGTGTTTCACGATTTCAAAATAGCTGCTGAATTTGAATCCATCGGGAAGCTTGAAAAAATAATTGAGCGAGGAACTGAACGTTATGACAATGTTTTTATTGATGAAGCACACAAATTCAGAATATCGTAAATTAGAATTTGAGAGAAAACAACGTGCAAAAATTGCTGATTTTGACGTTTGGATAGTTGCTCCAGAAGATTTGACTATTTCAAAAATAGAATGGATACAGCAACATCAAAGTGATAAGCAAATCAACGATATTCAAAACTTAATAGCGATTCCAGAACTTGACAAAGAATATATTATAACATGGTGTAATAAACTAAAACTAAATACTTTTAATCTAATTGACAATGCTTGATACTTCAAACAACATGTTGCAAAAACAACGTGAAATTATATTTTCAAAATCATCAAATGAACGGTTTATGATTGGAATAGATGCTATTTCATTTGGACGTACTATGGTTGAAAGTAGTATAAAACAAAAAAATCCCCAAATAAACGAATTAGATCTAAAAATTGCGGTTTTGAAACGCTATTACCAGAATATAATAGATCCAATAGAATTGAATAAAATAATTAAATCATTGGAACACTTTTATATAATTCGAAGAAAAACAAAACAATAAAGCACACAACATCAGCCTTTTCGCAAGTGGTTTTTTGCTGACCCACTTGGCTTACGCACAAAAGCCCACCTGCGCAAGGCTGTTTTTGTTTGGCGTCAGGCAAAAAAACGTTGAAAGTTCCAAAATAAATAAAATTTTATTTATATCTTTCTGGAAAAAGATAAAAAAGTGGATCTATGACGTAAAGACAGATTGTTAAAACTAAAAAGGAAAAATATAGGAAACAAGAAACTTGCTAAAGCAATTGATTAACTGATTAACGATATTGAAAGTGCTGAATGGAAAGACAAATTGGAACTAATTGATATTCGACCTGATGCAGACAGGGTTCATAGCGAAGATTTCTACTTTTTTGATATTTGTGTTCATCGAACATTTGTGATGATATTTTTTACAGAACAATATGCTGAAATACTTTGGGTAGGTACACATGATGAATATGATTCCACATTCAAAGGAAATGTATTAAAACACGAAACAGCATACAAAATGTTTTGATACTTGCAAAATCCGGTTTTATTCCTACATTTGCATACTTGTGAAAGTACACAATTTATAAGTTTAACCCTGTAAAATTAAAAAATATAGAATGGAAACGAATTTTGTATTAGAATGGATTGACTATGCCATCATGCTGATTTATTTTGGTTTTGTGCTGGGAGTAGGATGGGCTCTTAAAAGATATATGAAAGATGCCACTGCTTTCCTCGAAGCCGGTCGTTCTCTGCCTGCCTGGGTTACCGGCCTGGCGTTCATTTCAGCTAATCTGGGCGCCCTGGAAATCATGGGAATGGCAGCAAACAGTGCAAAATACGGTATGATGACCATGCACTTTTATCTCATTGGCGCTATACCGGGCATGGTGTTCCTTGCCCTATTTATGATGCCTTTTTATTATGGTTCGAAAGCCCGCTCTGTTCCGGAGTACCTTAAACTCCGTTTTGATGAAAAAACCCGTGGATTCAATGCCTTTGCGTTTGCCATCATGACATTATTCTCATCAGGTATCTCTATGTTTGCCATGGCATTACTTGCTGAGGTAATACTTCCCTGGAAGTTTACCCTCATCATTGGTGGGGACAACGGTTTCATTGAAATTCTGGATTATATTGTTAAGAAAAGTGAACTGAGCGCTGTAGCCGGGATGACCATTACTCCTTTTGACGTTTACCTGGTCATTTCTTCAATGATTGTTCTTACCTATACTTATCTGGGAGGACTGAGTTCTGCTATCTATAACGAAGTGCTGCAGTTTTTCCTTATCGTTGTTGGTTTTCTGCCACTTGTATATTTGGGTCTGGAAGCTGTTGGCGGCTGGGAAGGTATCAAAAGTCAGCTTGGACAGGAATACCTGACAACCTGGAGCAATACAGTTAATCCGGAAGATAATAAGATGGGCATAGACTGGTTTGGAATCTTTTTTGGTTTGGGCTTTGTCCTGGCTTTTGGTTACTGGTGTACAAATTTCCTTGTCGTACAGCGGGCTATGGCAGCCGATTCTATGGCATCAGCCAGAAAAACACCGCTCATAGGCGCCATCCCGAAAATGTTTATACCTGTGCTTGTTGTCATCCCGGGTTTGGTAGCTGCTGTGTTATTAAAAGAGAATCCGGAATTCCTGTTTGACCCGGCAGTGGGTAAAAATGATTATAACCTGACAATTCCTCATCTGCTTGTGAAATTTTTCCCGAGTGGCGTTTTGGGACTTGGATTAACAGCCCTTCTCGCTTCGTTTATGAGTGGGATGGCCGGGAATGTGACAGCATTTAACACTGTCTGGACATATGATATTTACCAGTCGTACATTAATCCGGGAAAGCCGGACAGCCATTATTTCCGCGTGGGACGTCTGACTACTGTAATGGGAGTTTTGGCAAGTATCTTGACCGCCTATGTTGCCCGGGAATTCGATAATATCATGGACTTTTTACAACTTGTTTTTGCCTTTGTCAATGCCCCGTTGTTTGCAACATTCCTGCTTGGTATGTTTTCGAAGCGTTCCACAGGGCACGGTGCTTTTTACGGACTCCTGCTCGGGACGATTGCCGCTGCCGTGCATCATGGACTAACGCTGCCTGTTGGCGCTGAAGTGGGTGTTAAAGGCGGCTGGATAACTGCTCTACATACCTATCAAAGCGAAATGGCACAAAGTTTTTATACAGCTATTTATGCATTTAGTTTTTGCTTTGTGGCAACATGGGTTATTTCAAGATTTACAACGCTCAGGAAAACAGAACAGGATTTGGTTGGTTTGGTTTACCAGTTTACACCGAAAGTCACAGAAGAAGGGATTGCCTGGTACAAAAAACCGCAGCCGTTTGCCATTCTTGTTGTCGCGATTGCGCTTATTTTAACTGTTTTATTCTGGTAACAAAAAAAAACAATTATTATGGGATTAGATATAAAATTACCTATCGGATTGATGTTCATAGTATTTGGCTTTTTGCTAACACTCTATGGAGTATTGACTTATTCAAACACAGAGATGTATAAAACCTCCCTGGGAATTAATATTAACCTTTGGACAGGAGGTTTTATGATTGTTCTGGGGATTATCCTGCTCATTTTTGCCAGGCGGATAAAAAAATCACAACTTGATTTGGAAGGGGAAACAGAATAGATTGCTTTCCTGTTAGATGCACATTATATTAAAAGCCCGGTAAATGATTCATGCCGGGCTTTTTGCTTTAGTATAAATTACTTGAGTTATTGATGTTGTTTTTTATAACCAAAACGCCATATTTTTTGGTTTCTTTATGAAAATCTATCTTTGACGAGGTGAAACTATTTAATTCTAACACAAAATGGAAAAACAATACCCTTCCCAAAGCAAAAGCCTGTCATTCCTCTCCGCCGCCTGGCGGAGAGGAATCTTGCTCAATATGAACCGGACATTAATGATTTTTTTTATTAATGCATTTACATGCTTTTTGTAGTCAAGCAGTTTTAATAATTTCAATGATAACAATTTTAACAAAAAATGATTAATTTTGTCATACACAAAAATATTGTTTGATTTTTTAGACTTAGATGATGACAACGATAGAAGTAGATGAAAGGTTTGTTCATACACTGAATGATTTTACTGATGTTCAAAGCGGTGTAAATACTGTTATTAAACGTCACTTAATCAATCTTATCAGTGATAAAATGTCAGAATTAAACCATAGAAACAAATATTATACTAAAAAGTATCACATGAATTATAACATGTTTAATGATCTGATAAACAAAGATGAAGAATTTATTAAACAAACTGAAAGTGAAGCGGATAAAAAAAACTGGGAAAATGACTTAATTGAATGGGAATTTTGTATTAAAGGTATGGAAGATTGGAATCAAAAATTAAAAAATATTTTGACAATGCCCGGATATTCGTACCTTAAGAAAAAAATATAAGAAAATGCCAGACGATAATACAGACAAACTTGTACCGCATCAGCATTTAAAAAACAAAAAAGAACTATACCTTCCAAAGGAATTAAGATTTCATGGGTTTATACAATGGTTGGATGCTTATATAAAATGAAAATCCTCATCCACGTCCGATAACGAACAGTTGTTTTCAAAACCGGACAATTTGCCAATCATTTGAATGTAGAAATTTTTTCACCTCCTTGACAATACGCTCAAAATAAATCATTTATCATCTATGGCATAATTCATGACTATTATTTCGTTATTTAAAATTTGTCATTTTTTTTGTTTAAGTTTAAACCCTGATTTGAATTTAAATCTAATAAGCAAATTTTCTTCGAATAAAAACATTTTTACTGTGAAAATAGAAATCAACAACCTGCAAAAGATTTATAAAAATGGCACAAAAGCCGTAAATAACATAGACCTGACAATCCAAAACGGTATGTTTGGGCTTCTGGGGCCAAATGGCGCCGGAAAGACCAGCCTGATGAAAATACTCGTCACCCTTATGAAACCAACATCAGGGCACATTAGTGTCAATGGTTATGATATCCACAAAAATCGCCGGGAGATAAGGTTAATGACAGGTTATCTTCCCCAGGATTTCAAATCGTTTTCTAAACTCACAACCTGGGAATTTTTGGACTACGCAGCTTCCTTAGCCGGCATAAAGAAAAAAAGCGACCGTAGTCATGCGGTCGAGGACATGCTCGAAAAAGTGGGCCTCTATGAAGTTCGCACAAGGCTGGCAGGTAAACTGTCGGGCGGTATGAAACGCCGGCTTGGAATTGCACAGGCATTAATCGGCGAACCGCAAATTGTGGTTGTTGATGAACCTACAACAGGTCTTGATCCGGAAGAACGGATACGGTTTAGGAATCTACTGTCTGACATGTCCCAAAAAGATATTATTATCATTCTTTCTACCCATATTGTCGGGGATATATCCAGCACGTGCAAAGATATGGCGCTGCTGCACAAAGGAGAGATTGTCTTTACAGGTTCTCCGGACATGCTCATCGATGAAACCAAAGGACATGTTTGGTCAATAAAAGCAGCAAAACATGAACTGGATACTATCAAAGAAAAATTCACAGTGATATCTACCATTCCTTCTGATGAAGGGTATGAGGTGCATGTTGTCAGTGATCATCCGGATGGTTTTCCCGGTGAAGAAATCGAACCAAACCTTGAGCACAGCTATGTCTATTTTATGGAAAACAAATTAACCTCATTCACAAAATAAATTATGATGACATTTTTTCATATTTTTACCATTGCCAAATTTGAAACCAAAATGCTCCTGAGGAGTTGGTTTTTCAGGATATTTGCCATTATTGCTATCGTCATAATCGGCCTGTTTGATTTGGTTATTTATACAAACATCGGGTTTAGTCCCTGGTCACTCAAAGCAATTGCATCTACTGTACCCTATGCCAATTTGATGCTTCTGAATATTGCCCAGGCAATTATTGCTGCATTCCTGGCTTCTGATTTTTTACGGCGGGATACGAAATTAGACACCACTGATGTTTTTTACACACGCCCGGTTTCAAACGGCGAATATATTTTTGGCAAAACAGCAGGCCTGCTCTTCGTTTTTATTATTCTTAACCTGATAATTCTGCTTGTGGGTTTAATTTTCAACCTGGTAAACCAGGATATTCCGGTTATGATGTCAGCTTATATCTACTATCCGCTATTGATTAGTCTGCCAACCCTGGTATTTATTTTTGGGTTAGCCTTTCTGTTAATGACAATTATCAGGAACCAGGCAGTGACTTTTATCCTGTTGATTGGTTACGTGGTTGCCACATTGTTTTATTTTGGCAGGAAGCTGAATTTCCTGCTCGATTATATGGCATTCCGGGTTCCTATGACGCATTCGGATTTCATCGGGTTTGGGAATCTCAATGAAATACTCATTCACCGGGGTATTTATTTTGTCCTGGGCATCGGACTCATCGCTTTCACAGTAGCATTTTTAAAAAGGCTGCCACAGTCAAAACCTTTGCGCTATATAGCTCCACTCACCGGGAGTGTTTGTTTCATTATCGGAATATGGGCAGCAATTCATTACATTCAGAAAATGAACAAAGAAGAAACCCTGCGGCAGGATATTATCCGAATCAATGAAAAACACAGCGATGCGGCCATTGTCGATATAGAACATTATGACATTAACATCAGGCACAGGGGCAATACAATACACACCACTGCAGAAATGCAAATTATCAATAACTCGCAAAACAACATAGAACAAGTAGTATTCAGGCTGAATCCCGGATTAAAGATATCCGAAATATCAATAAATGATGAAAATATAAGTTATTCACGTGAAAAACATATGGTAATCATTTCTCCTGATGAACCATTACCCTCAAAAACAAAACATGACCTTAAAGTTGTTTACAAAGGATATATAGATGAAAGGGCCTGCTATGTTGACATTGATACGTCAAAAAGACAGGAACAATACAGGTTTTTTGTATTTAATATAGATAAAAGATATTCGTTTATCCGGGATGATTTTGTTTTGCTGACCAGGGAAGCTAACTGGTATCCCTTACCCGGCACAGGGTATTTTCCCGGTAAAAAATTTGATATGCATCACGGATTCTCAACCTTTCACACAAAAATATATACAAAAGATAACCTGTTAGCATTTTCACAAGGTCGCCAAATTCAATCAAAAGATTCAGTTTTTGAATATACAACTGACTATCCTGTCCCACAAATTTCACTTGTTATCGGGCCTTATACCAACAGGTCAATTGCAGTTGATTCGATTGATTATTCACTCATTACAAAAACAGGACATACATACTTTACAAAGTATCTGACTGAAATACAAGATACCCTGACCCCTGTCATACGGGAATTAAAAAATGATTATGAAAGGCAACTCAATCTCATGTATCCGTTCCGGAGATTTACTGTCTTAGAGGTACCTGTTCAGTTCGCTTCATATCAGAGAATCTGGACATTTGCACGTGAAAACGCCCAGCCGGAAATCGTTTTGCTGCCGGAAAATTGTTTCATGATGTTTGGGGCTGATTTTTTGATTATGACCCGCAGGAATGAAAGGCGACAGAAGAACGACAATGAAACACGAACTGATAAAGAAATCCAGGTTGACATGTTTAAACAGGCCTTTGAAAATTCTCTGGCAGCAAGCACAACATTTGCTTTTGCAGAGGAACGTTCCGGTGAAACGGCCAATCCCTATTCGATTTTTCCAAACTATTATACTTATGCTTATTATGTTGATGCAAAACAAATTCCTGTCATTAATCTCGCTGTTGAATCATATTTCAATTCAAATGTTAAAGCTCAGTTAAATGATTTCTGGAAGCGATTCGGCGGGTTGTCTGCTGAAGAAATAGCAAATGTCAACTTAAAAGATCACAGTCTTGATTATTATGTCGAAAATGAACAGGATGACAATAAACTTTTAAACATGATTCATGTAAAAGGTGAGTATTTGTTTTCAATGTTTGAGCATAATACAGGAAAAGAGCAATTTTTGAAAATTTTTTCAGATTATTTGTATAAAAGGAAGTTTACAACCACACAATTTCGTCATTTTGTCGATACATTAAATTCTTATTCATCCTCAAATCTTCAGAATGAAGTTGAATCCTGGTATACAAGCAATGTGCTTCCTGAATATATTATCAAGTTTTCGGATAATTATAAAGTCAGGAAAGGTGACAGGGAGTTGTACCAGGTTAAACTCCTTGTTAACAACCAGGGTAGAACGGATGGGTATATTCATGTAAACTTTCAGACAGGAGAGAGAAGAAGAAGATTCGGAGGGCCTATGGCATCCGGCTATGGCAGTGATTCGGAGGACTCTTATTTATATCATATTCCTTCAGGTAAGACCAAAGAAATCGGGATTTTATTATATGAAAAGCCCAATAGAATGAATGTTAACACGCTTATTTCCGGAAATATCCCTTCAACAATTTCTTTCCCGACAGATGAATTTGATGAGTTAAAGCCTGATGTTAAACCTTTTGAAGGAGATACAATACTTAACCGGAATTTAACCCTTCATGGTAAGGAAGAGTATGTTGTTGATAATGAAGATGATGGGTTTGAAATTGTGCAGCCGGAAACCGGTAAAATACTTCGTAATTTGATCGATTTAACGCCAAAGACCCAAAATCAGACAAAGTACAAATCATTTAATCATGATGCTCCGCGGGAATGGACTGCTTACACTGCATCCGAACTATACGGTGATTTTATCAGGTCGGCCTGGTTTGTCCGGGCAGGTGAAGGAAAGAAAAAAGCTATCTGGAAAACCTTACTCCCGGAAAGAGGGTCATATGAAGTATATTCCTATTTACGTCCGAATTTTTTCAGAGGCGGGCGCAGAAGAAGGCGGAATGATGATGAACGGAAAATTAAGGGCACGTATGAATATATCATCGTTAGTGACGACGGTAAAGAAAATATAGAATTCAACCTCGAAGAACTGGAAGAAGGATGGAACTACCTCGGTTCATTTTACTATGCTGATGATACGGCAAAGGTCATATTAACCGACAAGGCGGGTGAGGATGTTATTATTCATGCTGATGCAATAAAATGGATAAAAAAATAGATGATTCCACGCCGAGAAGCCCATTTGTCGCCAAACGCTGTGTTGATTTTGATGAAAATCCTGCTTCCCGGAGTAGACTCGCAGATATGTAATAATAATAACAAAAGAGCGTTAATATGCAAAACCACATAGTTCCTGTTTTGATAGCCATTGGGAGTTATCGGGAAGGTACAGACGCGATCAAATCTTAATTTATGAATATTACAGGAAGAGTTTTTCTCGCAATAATTGTATTTACATGTTTGTTTCACCACCGTTCAGTTTCCCAGAAAGTGATAACCCTGGACAGGGCGCTTGATATTGCAGAAACCAACAGCCCGCAGATGCAACAGTCAGGAATAAACCTTGAAAGAAGTAAGGAAGCCTTACATGCACAAAATGCCGCCCTGAAAACAAAATTTTCATTATCACTTACACCGGTTGACTATCAAAAAAGAAGGCAATTCAATGATTTTTATTCCACCTGGAACACAAACGAATCTTTGGAAACCAGCGGACAATTTATCGTTTCTCAACCAATAAAATGGACAGACGGCAACCTCAGACTGATTAATAATATGTCGTGGTTAAAATCAAACAGTGAATTTCAGGAAAATCAAGATTTAAAAACCTTTTACAATAATTTGTATTTGAATTTCAATCAGCCTGTTTTTACCTACAACAGGACAAAAATGCAACTACAAAGGCTTGAACTTGATTATGAAAACACACAGTTAAATTACAATATTGCCAGGCTAAACCTGGAAAAAAACGTGACAAACTATTTTTATAATGTCTTCAGTGAACAAAAAAGGCTGGATATTGCCAAAGAAGAGCTTAATAACCAGGAAGAAAGCTATGAAATAATAAAGAACAAGGTAGAAGCAGGCCTCTCAGCACAGGAGGAGCTTTACCAGGCTGAACTGAACCTTGCAAGCAGTCAGGCAAATCTTCAGAATCAGCAGGTTGCCCTGGAAAATGCCAAAGACCAGTTTAAACAACTGCTCGGGATGGATATTTTTGAA
>CAZVTW010000166.1:0-11128 GCA_964629805.1 uncultured Bacteroidales bacterium
AAGTTTTTGTATGAGATTTTTATTTGTATTATACCTGAGATTCAAATTTGCTAATCGATTATCATAGCGGGAGTATAGCATAAAATTAATCAATAAAACACTGAAAAGCAATATAATAAAAAACAAACCTGCTATGTTGGACATTCTCTCCAGGTAATACCTTTCCGGTTGACAATGAATGCCCCTGGTAACAATCAGGCGCTGGTTATCTCCGGGCAGAAAAAACAAAAAGGCAGATGCATAGGCAAGGATGTACTTATGGCTTATCTTATCATCACCCACCATGATAAATGGAATATCCCGGCTTTTTTTATCTGCCGGAGAAATATCAGAAATGAGACGGTTTTTAAAGGACACTGAAAAATCCTCAAAAGTAAAACCGTTTACTTCTGCCAAACCTTGCACTGTCAGATAATGAATACTAAATGGACCAAGTGAAATGTCATTGATAAATAATTTTGATTTGTTAATTGATTCCAGCACTTCTTGTATCGATTCTTTCCGGATGACTGAAATATAACCTGTTCCCTCAGCGGCCGCTGAAAACTGGTAAACAAGGTCGGCAGGTTTGGCCCCGGGTATATTATTTTGCATTTCTCTTTCTAAATCCCCTGTTGCACCGGATTGCGTTTTTTTATGCAAGACAGATTGCCCGGTAAAGGCGATATGCAAGGGGATGTTTTTGGGAAGCATGCCGGGAATATCATGTACTGATCCGGAAAAGGATTTTTGAGATTCACAGAGGACAAGTTGTTTCTGTTTTTTTAACACCATAAGATGAATCAGACAATCTTCTCCTGGCAGGAAGTGAATGTGTATACCTGCTGATTTTTTACCTTTTACTGCTGATATGTTAAAAACAGACCCTTTCATTTAATTAATGATTGTAGGCTTGATAAAGATGTTCAGTTTTGAATTTGAATCAGATTTGGTCCTGCTGCTGAAAATCCATTTCAGTACAGGGATACGCCCCAATAAGGGCAGACTTTTCCCTGTATCATTCGACTGGCTCTTTTCTAATCCGCCCAACAATATCATCTCCTGGTTTTTAACCCTGATATACGATTTAAAAGACCGGTTTATGGACCCTGGTGGCGCTCCTTCAAATTCCCTGGGTGTAAAATCAGACTGACCAACTTCTATTCCAAGGGTGATTTGATCATCCCCTGACACTTTTGGTGTTATTTTTACGCTTAAATCAGCAGTTACAGGTTCCCATTCCCTGAATTTGGATTCATAAATACTTTGAGTAGCAGCAAAGCTACGGGTTTCTTTGTAATAATATTTTTTAACGCCACTGGTCAGTTCTGCGCTGTGACTATTTAATGTAGCAAGTTTCGGGGTGGATTTTATCCTGATAATACCCTGGTCCTCGAGCGCTTTGATGCTGAGATAAAATTCAGGTGTGACGTAGCCGATGTTAGTCCACCCAAATCCATTAAAACTATTAATAAGATCATTAATCGCTTTTGTTCCCAGATGTAAATCAGTCCCCGGAAACAGCGATCCTGTTGTTTTGCCCTGGTTTTCACCATAACCTGCGTCTATGCCTGTAGTTATGGTGTGACTGTCCGAACTTTCGACAATAATCACTTCTATCAGAACAACCGGTATACTTTTATCCAGCGCTTCAATAGCCTGGTATACATTTTTAATTTTATTCTCCGGTCCGTTCACAACTATGCTATTCAGTTCAGGAAACTCCGCGATTGATAATTCTTCTTTTAGCGCTTTTGGCAGCAGGTTGAGTACTGTGTCGACTGTCCGGTATTTCAGTGGAATAATTTCAAAATTTTTAATATCCTCCAATGTATCCCGTCCAAACAAATACACATCACCCTCCGGTTTGTAAGAAAAATCACTTCCCCTGAAAATATAATCCATGAGATTATCAAAAGTAATATCTTCAGCTTCCAGTGTAACATCCCCTGAAATATCGCTTAACATCAGGTAATTAATATTCATTTTCGGAGAAATTTCTTTTATAATATCGTGAATTGGCATGTTTTCGGTGAAAATATCAATCCTGCCCGATGGTTTTATATTGTAGTTCATGGTTCCGGAAGGTTGTTTGCTGTTCATCCTGTTGCGTTGCGATGTCCTTACCGCGGGCAGGGCTGCAGTCTTTGTTGTTTGTTGTTGTGGTTCAACCATAAACATATAATAACCATCTTCTTTTTTAATATCCAGTTGATTGGCTTTTGCTATCATCTCAAGTAATTTGTCAAGAGGCTGGTTGACAAAATAACAACTTACTTTTTGCTGTTTCAGGACTTTGGGTACAAGAATATTCTTTCCGGAAATACGAATCAGTTCCCTGGAAACAGACAGGAGACCATCCTCAGTCAGGTCAACCGTGTATAATTCTTTTTCAGGATTGTAACTTATATCTGGTCGTTCACCTGTACCGGCAGTTTTTTTTATTCCCTCTGCCAGTTTAATTGATAAAATATCACCTATGAGTTCAATATCAAGATTGAATTTTAAACAAATCAGCAAAAGTATATCTTTCATCCTGGCATTTGATATGTTAATTGAAATATTGAACTCTTCTTCAAAGGCAATGTGCAGGTTTAACTTCCCGACAACTGCATCACCATATAAAAATTTGCTTAGAGGCATATCTGTGACAGCAACACTGATACGCTCGTTTAATGCAGGAATTTCTCCGGAAAAACTGTCGAGTTTTGCTTTCAATCCATTATAACGTGTATTCCCGGTGTCCAAATGGGATTGCTGAATACTATCCACGGTATCCTGGGCAGGGATTTGTGGTACGTAGAAACATGTCAGGAAGACCAGGATAAAATAAATATTATAATATGGTTTTAGCTTTAACATCCCGCTTATACGTTTTTTATGTATGAATAAATTTCATCAAATGATGTTTCTCCTGAGATAAATAATTCTACTGCCATATTTGTCAAAGTATTGACCTTTTTTTGTCTTAAAACAGGCTGTTCATTAAAATCTCCGTCGTGAATATATTTTTTTATATCTTCATCAATACTGATAACCTCATAAATTGCTTTTCTTCCCCTGTAACCAGTATAATAACAATGTTCGCAACCCACAGGAGAATAAAAAGTAAATGTTGACATGCTATGTTTATACCATTTTGGCAACATTTCTGCATCACCGGTTTCTTTTCGTTTGCAATGATTACAAAGAATCCTTACCAAACGTTGTGCCACAGATATGTTAAGTGTTTCCGCCAGCAGGAAAGGTGGTATACCCATGTCAAGTAATCTTGTTACTGTTCCCAGCGCAGAATTGGTATGAACAGTTGACAAGATAAGATGACCTGTGAGTGAAGCTCTGACTGCAAGATTAGCTGTTTCACTGTCCCGTATTTCGCCAAGCATGATGATATCGGGGTCCTGCCTGAGAAAGGACCTCAGCGCATGCGAAAAAGTCAGACCGATTTGTTCCCGCAACTGCACCTGAGTAATACCTTCAAGCGTGTATTCAACAGGGTCTTCTATGGTTATGATATTTTTTTCCACATTGTTAAGAATTTTCAGGGTAGAATAAAGTGTCGTGGTTTTACCAGAACCCGTTGGTCCGCTGATTAGCACCATACCATGTGGTTTTTGTATACCATCGAGGTATTGTTCAAGTTGTTTTTTCGAAAATCCCAAATGCCGTATGTCCAAATCGGCTGTTTCCCTGGCAAGCAAACGCAAAACAATTTTTTCTCCATACATGGATGGTAAAACAGAGACACGTATGTCAAATTTTTTGAGGGTTGATTCATAAGATATTCTTCCGTCCTGTGGAAGACGTTTTTCAGAAATATCCAGATTTGCCAACACTTTTATTTTGTTCATCAACTCAGGATATCTTTCTTTGTTCAGCACATATCGTTCAATTAGTTTTCCGTCTACCCTGAATCGTATCCTGCATTTTTTTTCAAAAGCTTCAAGATGGATGTCACTGCATTTTACAACATCTGCCTCTGATATCAAATTATGAACAGCATCTTCGCTTTCATAACTGAATGGTTTAACAGGTGTTGATATATCTTCTGACTGACGGTAATATTTAATAAGTACTTTACGAAGACTTTCATCATGAACAGGATAAAGTTTAATCTGTTTGCCGAAAAGCACTGCAAGTTCATCTGCCAGATGTTTATCATACTTTATACTAGCAACATAAAACTCCATACTATCCGTTGTTTCGTATTTTGGCAATATCATATAATGCCAGGCCTGTTCTGCTGTGATTGATTGCAAAACTTCAGTCCCTGGTATTGTTATTTCATTAACATCGTTTATCACATCCATAGCTTTCGAAGAATCATGCTGTCATCATATAAATTGAGGCTGTCATATGTATAAAATATGATTCTGGCAATGATTACAAAAAAAGACAAATACCCTGCCAAAGGAATATATTTCTTTTGTCTGCGGATATTTGTAATGCCAAATATAACAAGTGTTAGCATATGACTTGCAAGAAAAAACAGAATAAAATTCGCAGGAGAAAAAGAGCTGCATAAAATGATATATAAACAAATATCTCCGCTGCCGAGGTATCTGTTTAATAAAAAAGTCAATTTTTTGTGTTTTATTGTAAAATATATTATCAGCATAAAACCTTGCACCAGAATTATGACCATGTTAATCAGAAAAATGCACATAAAATCCTGTAAAGTCATTACTCCTAATGCGATATAAACAGTTAAACCGAATATAACAACAAAGACAATCCAATGAACACCAAAATAACGGAAATCCTGGTATATAGCCAGCACCAGGAAAAGCAGGAGCAAAATTTCAGATAGCAACATGAGTCAGTCTTTGACAACTTCTGTTAATTTTTTTTCTTCATCAATTTCCCAGACATTGAGAGTACCGTCGCCGTCAAAATCAACCACAGCTGTTGCCCGTGCTTTGAAACCACTTACTGTGGACTCAATAATCTCAATTTTATAATTAGCGTTTCCACCTTCCGTAACCAGTTTAACCTGCTCAAATCCAAGTTCTTCAAAACTGTTACTGTATTTTGAGTGCAGGTAAAAAAAACTTTTCTGTAGTGTATGTATGTGAGACAGTTGTTGTTGTGCCTCTGTGCTTTTTGCTTTTGATATCAGGGGCATTAAATTCGGCAGAGCGAGTAAAATTAAAATACCGACAATAACCAGCACGACCAAAAGTTCTGTCAGGGTAAAAGCCTTTAATTTATGTGACAATAGTTTTAGTTTCATGATTTAACATTTTGTTTAATACATGCAAAAATAAATAATTATATGAATTATTTAAACGATGACTGTTTTCAATGATGATTTGCCATGTCAAATATACATACTCCCGGATAAATACAAAACCGGATAAAAGAAAAAATCGCTGTTTATTTCATGCATGCATTGAATATGCACTAACCGGACAATTTTTATTTCATGCAGGCAGAACCTGCTGAAGTATGAACAGGCTTAGGCAGACCGCGGCTTGACTTAAGATGAGGATTCGAAATATTTATAATAACGAAGAGTTTGGCGGTAATTGTTTTCTTAATTGCCGACTCATAAAATGTTACTGAAACAAACATGAATTTATCATTAAATTCGTGTTTTTAAGTGTAAAAAAAAGATTATTACATTATTTTTGCCTGAAATTTGATATAACCAGAGGTTTTATGTCCGGTTTTTCGACCATATTATTCGATTTTGACGGTACCATTGCAGATACGCTAGAATTGCTGGTAAAAGTTTATAATGAGATAGCGCCACATTTCAACTGCCGGAAGGTGGATATGGAGGATGTCCAGCATTTGCGTGGAAAGCGACCACAGGATTTGTTGAATGATTACAAGGTTACTGTCACAAAACTCCCGCTTTTAGTTACCTGGGGGCGATTTAAGATGAATAATAAGATGAACGAGATACAGCCTTTTGACAGTATGCTCAATGTACTCAACAAAATGAAAAGCTTAGGTTTATCTCTTGGGATACTTACGTCGAATTCGCAAAAGAATATACAGGGATTTATTAGGCGATATAAGCTCAATGACTTGTTTGATTTTGTTTATACAGGAAAACATATTTTTGGTAAAGCTGAAATTCTCAGGAAAATAATGAAAGAGCACCAAATCAGCCACGAAAACATATTGTATGTGGGCGATGAAACCAGGGATATTGAAGCAGCCAGAAAAGTACAAGTCAAAATGGCAGCTGTTTGCTGGGGATTTAACAACAAAGAAGCATTGTCTAAACTCAACCCAGACTATATTGTTGAACAACCCAAAAGTTTACTCAGTATAGTTGAAAATAATTTGATTGTAAGTTCATAATTTGTTAAAGTTATCATTATCATGGAGCCACAGGTTAAAAGGAAACTCCAAAAAGACATTATTGCTTATCTGTCCATTTTTATTAGCCTTTCATGCATTTTCTGGTTCTCTGACCTTGACATCAAATTACAGAGACTGTTTTACTATGATAAGGATGGCTGGATACTGCGTGATCATCCTTTTTGGTATGTGATTTATAATTACGGTGTGTTTCCAGGGTATTTCCTGGCAGTTTTAAGTCTGTTTCTTTTGTCCTGGTCCTATTGGAAAGCTGCCTATGCCCGGTGGAGAAAGCTTGCTGTTCTGATGATTTTTACTATTGCTTTAGGTCCCGGTTTGTTAGTCAATGCAACATTTAAAGATCACTGGGGCAGACCACGTCCACGTGAAATTAAAGAATTCGGCGGCAATCACCAGTTCCTGCATGCCTGGCAAATGGGTGATAGTGGCGGTAAGTCTTTTCCCTGCGGACATTGCTCAATGGCATTTTATTTTATGGTGCCTTACCTGTTTTTCCGAAACAGAAAGAAAAGAGTAGCCATGGGATTTCTGCTTTTCGGACTCATGTATGGTCTCCTGGTTGGGATTGCAAGGATGGTTGCCGGCGCGCATTTTGCAAGTGATGTGGTATGGTCTGCCGGCATGGTCTGGCTCTCCGGTTTGATCATCCATTATCTTTTCAGGGTATATAATAATCCGTCAATAACTTCTAAAACAACAGCCAGAGATGCCAAAAAAGCAAAGCTGGTAACAATAGGCGCCGGTATCTTTTTGCCTGTCCTGACTGTATCTCTGCTGCTGGCTACACCATACATCTCTTCCAAACATTTTTCCCGCGATGTCGCGGAGCTACATGACATTTCAGTCATTTTGGTTGAGCCCGGGTATGGTAACCTTAAAATTGAGCATGACAAAGACTTTCGGGTTCACTATGATGTTACCGGTTTTGGATTCCCGAACAGCAAAATAAGAAAGTATTGGCGTATAAGTGGTGATACAGCCCGATACTACCTTGAACAAACAGGCTGGTTTACAGAAGTCAGAAATAACATAAAGGTTGGATTTCCGGCTTCTTCCGGTAAAGAACTGATTGTATCCGTCAAAAAAGGAGATGTCACATTCGATTTGTCGGAAAATTCATCTCGATTTACTGCCAATATTCATATAGCCAAAGGGGATGTACATATTGAAACAAAAAATTGCCGGGCTTTCATGATGAAGCATAATGTGCCGGAAACAAGATGCCATATTAATGCCCCGGACATATATTCATCACCAGGTACTATTCGAAAAGGAAAAACACCGCTTTGCCGGATTAACATTCAACTGGGGGATGGTCAAATTAATCTTTATTAACTTTTTTGTTCCAATGTCGTATACATGAATCCATTCCGAGAAGACCATTTATCGCTAAACTCTGTGTTGTTATAATATCGACTGATTCGAGACGTGTCTTTACCCAGTCGAGACAAAAATCTTCCTTCTCGAAGTGGACTCATATATTGAAACCAAAGATATTAATACGATGTATCCTTTTATTATGAGATGTGAAATAAAGAAAGTTTTCATTCATATTGTTCTTTTGGTTGTTGTAACCAAAATCGGCATTTTACAAGTTTTGTATGGTCAAAATACAGGATTGCCATACTATACCAATTTTAGTTTGCCCTCGTATTTTGAAACATATAACAGCAGCATCACCGGGGATTCTGCACAGCGAATTCTTTTATCCAACAGAAAAGGTATTATTCTGTTCGACGGAATAGAATGGGAAATTATTAGCGTACCCAAAACTCCCTTACAAATAAAGTCATATAAAGCAGGAGAAATAGTACTTGTTGGAATGCACAATGAAATCGGATATATCAGTCCTGACAGATACAGGCAGTATAGATACCATCAAATCAAAACAGGAACTACTCACCCGGGCGCAATTCATTCAATTCACACCGATAATAACAATATATATTTCCTGGGCGATTCAGCTATATTAATATGTGATAAAGACTTAACCTTTAATTATCAAATCCGTGCTGATAAAAATGAAATGATCACCGGCATTTTTTCCCATTCAGGACGTACTTATATCCATACAAATGAGAGAGGGATATGTCATATTTCCGGCAGACAACTCCAAACAGTACAGTCAAAAGATAACAATCTACGAAAGAAGCTCATATTTAGTGTATCATTAAATGATTCCATAACGCTCCTCGCAACAATTGATAACCGGTTATCTCTTTATGACGGAAATCAGGTTAACCCATACCACCCGGGCTTTGAGAAATACCTGCAAATTAACACAATAACCTGCGGAGATAACATTAACATGGATTATTATGCAATCGGAACGCTCAATGGTGGTGTAATGGTCGTATCGAAACAAACAGGAGAAGTTATAATGACAGCTAATTATCAAACAGGGCTGCCTGATGATGAGATTTACGCAATTTATTCCGACAATAGAAATGTTCTCTGGGTATCACATGAAAAAGGACTGTCAAGGTTTAACATATATTCCCCCTTATCAAGATATGATCCGTATCCGGGATTTGAGGGGAACCTGGTTGCAATTACTGAATTTCAGGGTGTTATGTACATAGGGACATCAGAAGGGGTTTTTTATCTTGATAGAATCCGGGATTATGACCAATTTCATCATTTGTTTAAAGAAACAAGATACATGATAAAACCCTCAGAGCCAGCCTCTTTTCGTGACAGATGGCAGAAGACAAAACAAATATGGGGTTTTTCGGAGTTTCAGCCGGATTATGAACTTGTACGGAAGGATACAGCCTGGGAAGAATCTCATAAACTTTATACCATGCAATCAATAAAATACAGGTTTACAAAATTACCCCAAATTAAATCCAAATTAATACAGTTTTTACAGACACAGCATTATTTGCTTGCCGGTACCAACGATGGTTTATATAAGATTCAGAACAACAATACAAAGCAAATTCTTAAAAAACAATATATTTACTGTATAAGTCCCTCTATTCATGAAGATGAATATTTTTGTGGTTCAAAACAAGGGTTATTTAAGATAATCTGCGATGAAAAGGGACAAAATTGTCAGGTACAAAAAATAGCCAATGATGTATCTCAGCCTGTTTATTCTGTTTTTCAGGATAGTCTGACCAGATTATGGGCAGGAAGTGAAAATATGGTGTTATTAATTTCTCCTGATGAAAAGAATATACAACGAATTCCCGTTAATACGGGCTTTCCGGAGAGAATTACTGTTTGCGGAAGGAATAGGAAGCCTGTATTGTTAAAATCAGAGGGAGTGTTTACATATGATGAAGAATCCAAAAATTTTCGAATAGAATCTTCAGACAGTTCTACCTCTGTTCTAAATTATATTCATAAACCTGCCGGTAAAACCTGGCTTCGTACCGATACCGGATGGTATAATATGAATGGACATGTGGATAAAAAAGACAAATGGCCGGATTATTTGAATTTATTCGGGCAAATATCATATTTACATGAAAGCGAAAGTGATAAAATATTGATTATCAGTGATAATAATATTTACCAGGTAATCCATGATGAAAAAACTCCGGCACGTAAACATCAAGTGTTTTTTAAAAATATACAAAATATGAACGGAACGCTGTTACCGGGAGAAGCACCGGTTTTGGATTATACGGCCAATAATATCAGGATCAAATTGTTTTCGCCTTGCTATTTAAAGCCTTTTGCAACTTTATATCAATACAGAATTAAGGGATTGTCGAAAAATTGGTCACATTGGTCACCGGAAAGGGACATTAACCTGGATTTTATTCCTGACGGGCTATATGAAATCCAGGTCAAAGCAAAAGATGTATTTGGCCGTATCAGCAATATATCCTCCCTCCAACTCACTGTAAAAAAACCCTTCTGGAAGACCTGGTGGTTTATTTTAATTATTTTTACTGCTTTAACCATCCTTCTAATAATCATTATTAAATATCGCGAATTGTACCTCAAACGAAAAAATGAATTATTAGAAGGAATCGTTAAGAAACGGACAGAAACAATCACAGTTCAAAAAGATAAAATTGAAAAACAGCATAAGCTGGTATTGCAACAAAAAGAACTCATCACATCAAGCATTAATTATGCCCGCCGTATTCAACAGGCTATGTTGCCCCCTGAAGAGGAGCTAAATAATTCTCTGCCGGAATATTTTGTCCTGTATAAACCCAAAGATATAGTGAGTGGCGATTTTTACTGGACAACCAAACACGGAAATGATATTCTTGTGGCTGTTGCTGATTGCACCGGACACGGTGTCCCGGGAGCTTTCCTCAGTATGCTTGGTATGTCTCTCCTTTCAAAAATTGTCAACGAATCAAAAATAACTACGCCTCATTTAATTTTGTCGCGTTTAAGGGAAGAGATTAAAAATGCCCTTCATATCAAAGGTGAAAAAGATGAACCTCAGGACGGTATGGATATCTCTGTTTGTAAAATTGATTCTGTCAATTCAAAAATCCATTTTTCAGGCGCTTATAATCCCCTTGTCATTATCAGAAATGATAAAATTATTGTAAAACGGGCAGACAGACAACCTGTTGCTATGTATTTAAAAGAAAAAGAATTTACCGGTCATGCCATGCAGCTTCATAAGGATGATATGATTTACCTTTTTACAGACGGGTATGCAGACCAGTTTGGCGGCATCTACAAGAAAAAATTAAAATCTGCCAATTTTAAGAATCTCCTGCTTTCCTTACATTCAAAAAGTGTAACTGAACAAAAGGAAACACTGGAAGAATTCTTCGACTCCTGGAAAGGAAATCTGGAACAGATTGATGATATAACAATACTGGGTATCAGG
>CAZVTW010000167.1:0-11013 GCA_964629805.1 uncultured Bacteroidales bacterium
ATTCCGGTACAGCTATTAAACCAATTGTTTACATGCCTTTTGCCAATGAAAAAGTAACCATTTCCGGTACTGAGGTAATAACCGGATGGTCAAAACATGAAGGCAATATTTATAAAGCACCTATGGCGGCTAATTTCTTTGAAAGTGAGGTGAATATGACAGACCAGGTTTTTGTCGACGGACAAATGATGAATTTAGCCCGCTGGCCTAATACAAGCCTTAATCTTTCATACCCGGTAAAAGCTGTTACCAATAAATTTATCAGCAAAACAAGAGAAGGGAACGTAACAACCGGAGAGATGGAAGACGAAGATATTCCCCCGGGAGACTATGCCGGGGCTGAAATATACATGCAACCGAATAATGGAGCCTGGTCATGGACACTTACAGGCAACGTTCAGCAAGTAGAAGATAATATCTTTACATTTACATCTTTTAGTAATGCAGGGAAAGATTTCGGACAGGATGTGTACCATTCAAAATCCCGCTACTATTTTTTTAATAAACTATCTTTGCTTGATACTGCCGGTGAATGGTTTCATGACACTCAACATGAATTACTCTATATTTGGCTTCCCAATAATGAAAATCCCGAAGATCATCTTATTGAAGCCAAAAAGAGGGATTATGGTTTTAATTTAAGTAAGTTAAGCCATATTATCATAAAAGGATTTGAAATTTTTGGCTGCAATATTACCACGGATGACGTTTCCGGAGGAGACGGAAAAGGATATACAGCGGATGGCACGGTTCGCTATCCCTGGCGCGGAAAGGGAAGCACTGCCAAAAGCCATCATATCACCATTGATGGGATTACCTGCCTTTACCCCTCACATTCAACTGATGTTAGTGGCCATTTCTTTTTTCAGTATGGGGGACACAGTGGCATCGTATTAAGCGGAGAAAATCATACAATACAGAATAGTATCATCAGGTACAGCTTTGCAAATGCTATCAGCCTGCTCGGATACAACCACAGGATTTATAATAACCTCATTGAAGATATTAACTATGCGGCATGCGGCTATGGCGCTATTGGTCAGTCAAGTACTCAGGCTTATGATTGTGAGGTTGCTTATAACACAATCAGGAGAACAGGTCGTTCAGGGATTAGACTTGGGATAAAAAATTCTGACCCTCACAATATTGTTGCCCGGGTTCATCACAATGAGATAAGTGATTTTATGCTTCAGGATCAGGATGGAGGGGGCATTTATCATGGCCATGACGGAAAGTTCCTGCGTATTGATCATAACATTATTCATGATGGAAAAGGTTTTATTGTATCAGGAATTTATCCTGACTGGGGTAAAAATTATATTTATGACCACAATATCATCTACAATGTATGGGCTGATTTTCAGTTCACCCATAATTATAAACAGGAGGGATTTAGTAATATGATTGTTTATAACAATACGGCAGTTTGTACAAACAACGATGGCTTTCAATACGGACCTTTTAATTTTGTTGTTTCTGGCGAACAAAAGGGAAATCATATTAAAAATAACATCGGTTGGTTATTTACACCGCCTAAAGCCTCAGGGTATCGTTTTTGGAGCGATTCCCAAACATTTGATGACCAGGATATGTCAAATAACTTGTATGATGCTGACCCTTTGTTCCGGGAATATGCTGTTGATTTTCGGCTTTCTGAAAATTCTCCGGCCATAGATGCCGGCCAACCAATGGATACCGTTGTTATTGATGGTGTTAAAATTCCGCCATTTAACGATCCGGCAGAAGGACAAATGGATATTGGTGCCTACGAATATGGTATAGAACCTTTTCGGGCTGGCTCAACACTTGATACGGTCAAAGGTTCTCAAATTTCGATATTTGCCGCTGGAAAAGAGAAGACTGAAAACATCATTGTCATGATCCGTTCTAATCCTGTTAAAATATTCGAAAACCTGGAAGGAGACTTTGAGAATGAGAATTACCAGGAGTTAACATTTTTTGCCAGAGGTAACATAACCGGCGATATGCTTCAGATTTGGTTTCCAAAGGATAATGATAAGCAGGCAGTTCGTATAGATAAAGTACTTATTGACGGTGTTGAGTATCAGTCAGAAGATGTCATTTGCTCTTGTACCGATGAGAGTACGGAATTTCTTGAGTGCGACAATGGATATTTTCATTACAGGAGAAAACCAGTATTTACTCTAACTGTTAATGCCGGGCATGGCACGATTGAGGTTGAGCCTTCCGGAAACGAATTTAGCGGGGGTACTCCTGTGAGTATTACAGCTATTCCGGATGAAGGATATAAATTTGTAAATTGGAGCGGTGATGCCGAAGGTAACGAAAATCCCCTCTCTTTAACGATAAATAGCAACACTACTATTACAGCTCTGTTCACCAAAATTACATCTGTTGAAAGTCATAAAATGGATGAAAAAAGGCCGTTTATATTTCCCAATCCGGCAAAAAATGGTTTTTTAAAGATTCATTTCCCGGAAAAAATGAGTTATCCCGTTTCTGTTTCTCTTTCGGCGTTGAGTGGCCAGGTGATATATATGACTCAAATATTTGATGACCAGCAATCGGTTCATCTTCCGGATCAATTGACTGAAGGGGTATATGTCATCAGATTTGTATCTGATAGAACAAACATGATACGAAAAATAATTATTCAATAAAATAATACATATAATTTATGAAGATAATACATTTGTTCTTTTTCGTAAGTATTCTGTCATTCTTCCAGGGATGCAATGAAATGGTAAACCCCGGAGGGTACTATTTTTCAAATCAGGGAGATGATAATAATAGCGGAAGGTCTGCTGATTCGCCCTGGAAAACACCTGAAAAACTAAATGAATTGACATTGTCTCCGGGAGATAAAATATTTTTTTGCAGAGGAGATACATTTGCAGCACAGATACTTATCCGAACATCCGGCACATTAGAAAACCCCATCGTTATCCGGGACTATGGGCAGGGGCATAAACCGGTGTTAAAAGGGTCTTTCCTGGTTGAGAAGATACATAAAGATACATCTGAGGTATTTTCATTCCCCTCAACAAATCTGGTGAAAAATCTGTATATTAATAACGAAATTCAGATACCGGCCCGGTTTCCAAATACAAGTTTTCTACGGACTGACAGAAAGGAAGAGGAAATGGGGCTGTTATATGATAAAGACCTGAATAGGCCGGATCATTTCTGGAAGGGCGCCGAACTTGTCTTTAGATCAACTGACTGGACTTACGACTGGATACAGGTAGATGAATATGTCGACAACACTTTTCGGTTTGATTCAATGAAGATAAAATACAAGGTCAGGAAAGGATATGGTTATTTTGTCAGGGATAAGCAGGAATTACTGGATACTGCAGGTGAATATTTTTTTAGTACCGGTTCAAAAAAGTGTCTGTTTATTCCTGGTTCTGAATTCTCTCAGGATACAGACAAAGTTGAAGCTGTTATTTCTGATCAGGGTATTTTGCTTACAGACAGTATAAGTCATATCCAAATACGCAATTTGATTTTTCGTCAATATCATAAGTCCGGCATACTGTGTAAAGGAAATAACCGGGGTGTTCTGGTCGAAAACTGTGAATTTAATCTTATTGAGGAATCCGGTGTAAGGTTTGTTTCAAAAGCAGACAAATGCATCATTCAAAATAACATACTTAAAGACATTTATGGCAGGGGCATTTCACTAACAAATTCGAAAAACTGCCGCATAATCAACAATACAGTGAATAGGACAGGACTGATACCCGGAATGGGCTTGTACGGTGTAAATGGAATGATCGGTATTCTGGTCGAGGCAAGAGATGAAACAATGAACAGGGTACTTGATATTGAAAATTTTCAGTCAGACTCGAATTATGTGGCTCTTAACAGGGTTGATAGTTCCGGATACATCGGTATACGTGTAGATGGTCAATACAATCTGACTGAAAAAAATATTATTAAATATTCATTACTTGAACTCTGTGACGGTGGTGGTTTGTATTGTTTTAGGCATTCAAAGAACAGCACTTTTCAAAACAATTTTATTTACCATTCACGTGGAAATAATGAAAGCACAGATAAAGGGCATCATTTAATAGCATTGGGTTTATATATTGATGGTGCCAAACATTGCAGGGTGAGTGAAAATACACTTGTTGGAAATGTCGCAGGAATGGTTTTAAATACAGGTTCTGAAGGTCATATTTGCCTCAGTAATGTGTATTTTGGCAACAAAAGAAATCAATTCACGCTACCTACAAAAAATGAAATTTTTGATGAAAACCATACAATTAAGAATAATACATTCTGCTGCACCTCACCGGAGCAATTCTGTGTGATTCAGATGTACAGGACCAGGGATATGGATTTTGGTACTGTTGACAGTAATTTTTATGCGAATCCCTATACAGACAAGATCATTGAGCACAGATGGGAAGTTGAAGACTCCCTCAGCCTGGCAGAGTGGCAGCATATTTCCGGGCATGATAAGAACAGCAAATTTTGTTTGCCAACTGATACGGATGATATTATTTTTAAACCCGAATTATTTACTAATGAAACGAATAATGACTCGCTTATTGTTTTAAATAAGACATATGTGAATTGTGAAAATGAACCGATTGACAAGTTGTCTCTCAAACCTTTCACATCTGCAGTTCTTTTTAAAAAAATGAATATTTCGGAGGAATCTGTAGTGAATTAGATTTTTTAAATGACAGAAAGTCAACAAATTAAGAGTATTAAATGAATGAAAAAATTAAAATTAATTATTATGAGAAAAAAGGTTCTTATACTTATTTTATGTATGATGTCATTGAATTTTTCAATGGCACAGGATGTTTATGTAAACAGGAATTATACCCGTGAAAATCAAACCGGGACAACGGATCAACCTTATAAAACCATTCAGCAGGCAGTAGATGCTGCTCAGGAAGGTGATGTAATACACATCATGGAAGGAACATATCGCGAACAGGTTGAGATAGCCACTGATAGCATTACGATAAAAAATTATGAAGATGATGAAGTCGTTGTGACCGGTGCTGAAACTGTGTTGGACTGGGAACATGCAGGCGGGGAGGTCTATCGTGCTATTGTACCCTGGGATATAACTGAAAATGATGAATCGAACCAGATTTTTGTTGACGGGGAGATGATTCATCTGACACGCTGGCCGAAAGATACCAGCGATAACTGGGTTACAAATCCAACAATGGCCGTTGTTGATGGTGCTGAAAATTCAGGAAGCAATGCAGTTTTACTCGAAGATAAAGAGTTTGACGAACCGGACAAGAGGTGGCTGAATGGCATGATTTGGGTGAATCTTGCTAATGGTCATGATGGACAGGGCTGGTCGGGAAAAGCAACATTTATCAGTTCAGCTATTAAAGCTATTAAAGCTACTCCTGTTGGTCAGTCAGGTATAAATGCTGCTGATGGTTACCAGCCCTGGGCTGTTCAGAGAGGAACCCACTATTATCTGTTTAATCCGACTCCGGAGGGCGTGTATGCTACCGGTGGCCCGCAGGAACTCCTGGCAAGAGGGGAATGGTGGAAGAATGCTGATACTTTGTATGTGCGCCTGCCTGACGGACAAGAACCGGCATCATCCGAAGATGAAAATAACCTTGTTGAAGCGAAAAAAAGATTATGGGCTTTTATCCCAAAAGAGAGTGATTATATGCACCACGTTACAATCAGTGGCCTGCATCTTTTTGCGGCTTCCATAACTACTGACAAATTGTATCAGAGAGCTACAAAGTCTGTCAATTCTCACGACAATGTTATTGATAATATAAAGGCTAAGTATTTGACGCATTTCATAGACCAGACTGGTCATTACCAGAGCCAATGGTATGGAAGGACAGGAATTATACTCAGTGGTGTGAATCACACACTCAAAAATAGTTTTATCAAATACAGCGCCGGGGCAGCAGTCTCTGCTTTTGGTGATAACCATAAGATAATCGGAAATAGTATTTACGAAGTGAACTATCAGGTTACAGAAGCCGGAGCTATTAACAGTGGTAACAGTATTAAGCTGTACGATCCGGAAATAGCGTATAATTTTATTTATAATGTACCACAGAAGACCATCAATATAGGTAAAATGTACAGCTCTGAGCCGGAAACCCCGGGGCTTATCCATATGCACCATAATGTCATTTTCAATTTTATGCTGCGGAACAACGATAGTGGCGCTATGAACGGAAGTGCCGGAAGAAACTGGGATTTGATGCGCATTGATCATAACATTATTGCACATGCTAATACTTTCCTGGCCATTGGTATTTATACTGATTATGGCGGACAGGCCATTTTGGACCATAACCTGATTTTTGATGTGGACCGACCTATTCAGATGAACAGATATGATAAAGAAAAAAACCCGCCTGTTGGAACATCCGAAGGTGGTCCTATGGGTGAAATCTGGGTGTACAATAATACTGTTATTGCTGATTCGTGGAGTAAACCGGCTATTCAAAATAGCCATGTCAACGGAAGTGGTGAAGGTATGTACTACAAAAACAACATCATATCAAACAGTATTAATGCAACGCTTGAGGAAGTTGAAGCGCTGGATGCGAATCTTATTATTAAAGAAGAAGATGTTGATGATTTATTTGTTGATTTTGACAATGCGAATTTTCTGTTAAAAGAGACGGCTGTTAATGCTATTGATAAAGGTGTTGATGCTTCACCATATAATGATGAAATTTATAACGATGTGCCTGACATAGGCGCTTTTGAGTATGGTGTCGAACCCTGGAAAGCCGGACCTGAGGGGGTCGTTACCGGTTTGAAAATAAATAAAGATAAAGACATGATCGAAAACGGTGATACTGTTCAGTTTGATGCTGTTGCATATACTCATGGTATTTTTGAAATGGAATCGCAGCCGCAGTTAAAATGGTGGACAAACGGATGTGGCACAATTGATGAAAATGGTCAGTTTATTGCCGACAGTGTGACAACAAATGCAAAAGTATTTGTCACTGCTGATTCATATCTTATCAAAAGTATTGAATTTGAAATCCAGGAATCCACTATCGGAATTGATGATGTATTAAATAATTTGGCCGGTTCGCAAAGCAATTTGATTATGAAGGCCAGCCCTAATCCATTCAAAGATAAAGTAATACTTGATATACAAAATATGAGTGAATTCGGCAGCCAGGCTGAAATTACTGTATATTCTTCTTCTTTACATGAATTGTCACGCAGGAAAATATACTTAAATCAGGGACAGAATCAATTATCTCTGAAAACAGCGGGCTACAGTCCGGGTATGTATATCATCAGGGTGTCAGATCATGAGAATAGCAGTTATATAAAGATAATGAAAGAGTAAAACAGAATAATAATTCGTACTTTGCTCACTAACCTTATTAATCGTATTTGAAAATTTGATTATCAGCATTTTCAAATCTCATGAATAAGAAGGAAGTATTTTTTTGATACCCGCCAGTTTTAATACGACCCCCGGCGCGGGGTCGTATTTTCATTGTAATGACAGTTTCGGCTGTATATGATCGACCTGACAATGCCTTCACAAAATAGTACCTTTTCTCAGGTAAAAAAGAACAGGTACCCGTAAATGTCATTTTGCTCATGAATTTTTTGGACAGGAAGATTTTAAGATAGATTCATGAGTCAACCATAAAATTACTATTTTTATCCACTACTGTCTGATTAACATTTTAAACGATATTCAGATTCTTCGCTTCGCTCAGAATGACAAGATGTTACTGTAGAAGAAGCTTTGCGTAGGGGGGCGGTTTGTGGCTTTGCCACAAACCGCCCCCCTACGCAAAGCACATACGACGATAAATTAGTCATTCCGGGTGAAACGATGAATCTATTTAGTGCCTCTAAGAAAACGTCAAGATCAAGCCTGCTCTCGTACAGGAATTTCGGAGGCTTTTTGAAATTTTAAACCGGAGTTTACTGACTGTAAATGAGGATTTGAAATTTCAAAGTAACGCAGAACTTAGCGAAGCGATCTCATAGCCTGTCCCGCTCTGCGGGAAATACCACTGAAATAATTATCAAATTTTATGAATAAATTGGCGTTTTCTTAGAGGCACTATTTAATTTCCGTATACCGATTGAATTTGCAAAGGTATGATAACCAGTCGGTATAACCAACAGTTTGCACCAAAGAGGCTGTTAGAAGCGGGCTTAATTATATTCAAAATCACATTATTTGCATCATTTGTACCATATAATAGCATAATAATGCTAATGTTTTTCATATATTTTAATCATATTTGAAGCTATGTTTAACAAAAATTTTAATCATGACTACGAAATTATATATATCACTTGGTGTTTTTTTCGCATTGCTATTTCATACTGCGAATTTTTCTTTTTTTTCCGTGGATTCTTCTTTAAATGATAATAAGGAGAAGGCGCTAATGACTTTGAAAGACAAGTCAACATCACCGGCTTATAAAAATCCTGAATTAGCAACTGATGCTCGTGTCAGTGATTTGCTCAAAAAGATGACCATTGAAGAAAAAGTGGCACAAATGAATTGTTATCCTGTTGACATGATGATGAAGGACGGGGAGTTGGACAATGAAAAACTAAAAGTAGTTCTAAAGCACGGAATCGGCCAGCTCCGTGACCACCATAAGGTTGATGTTTCCACTTCAGTTGAATTGCATAATGCAGCACAAAAATTTCTCAAAGAAAACACCCGGCTTGGCATTCCGGCCATTATTCACGGCGAAGGCTTACATGGTTATGTGAACTATGATGCTACCAGTTTTCCACAGGCCCTTTCGATGGCCCAAACCTGGAATCTTGAATTAATTGGCAAAGTGTATACAACCATAGCAAAAGAGACCCGCTCCCGCGGCGTACAACAACTGTTAACTCCTGTTTTAGATATTGCGAGGGACCCGCGATGGGGAAGATTTTCAGAAACCTACGGTGAAGACCCCTGGCTTTCTGCCGAGGTAGGAAAACAGGTCGTAATGAGTTTTCAGGGCAGGGATGATTCATTCCTTGATAATGAACATGTTATTGCAACATTAAAACACTTTCCGGCTCACGGAAGTTCTTATGGAGGGTTCAATTGTGCACCGGCCCTGGTCAATGACAGATTATTGAGGAACGTGCAAATGTATCCTTTTACAAAGTGCATACAGGAAGCTAATGCTGTTAGTGTTATGGCTATGTACGGCGAAATTGACGGTATTCCGGTACACTCGAGCGAATATATCCTAAAAGATGTGCTACGTAAAGAAATTGGTTTTACAGGTTTTGTCGTATCCGACTATGGAGCAATAGAATTACTGAAAACCGGTCCGCAATGGGAATTTCACAGACACCATGTGGCTGCCGACTCTGTGGAAGCTGCACTGTTGGCAGTGAAAGCCGGGGTTAACACAGAACTTGTTTTACCCCACGGGTATACAGCTTTACTTGATCTGGTAAAACAAAATAAAATAACAGAAAAAGAAATTGACGCACTTATAAAGCCTATGTTAGCATACAAATTCAAACTTCGTTTGTTTGATAATCCTTACGTTGACGCCCGCGAAGCTGTTGCTATTGCTTCATCAGAAGAAACAGACGCTTTGGCATTGCAGGCAGCTAAAGAAGCTGTTATTATGTTAAAAAATAAAAACAACACAGCGCCCTTGTCTGAATCTGAATTAAAAACCATTGCTGTTATTGGGCCGAATGCCAATCGTGAATTACTTGGAGACTACAGCACTGAACGGCCAAGGTATTTTTCTACTGTATTGGATGGCATACAAGAACGCGTCGGGAAAAATACAAAAGTTTTATACCATGAAGGCTGCAAAATAACCCCTCAAATACCTGAAAACAAAGAGCAACTGGAGAAAGATAAGAAAAGCATTGAGGAAGCCGTTAAAACCGCTCAACAAGCTGAAGTTATTATTGCAGTCGTTGGCGGAGACCGGAATACGGCCCGTGAAGGACGAGACCGTAGTGATTTGGACCTGGTTGGCTTCCAGGAAGAATTGCTTAATAAACTGTTTGAATTAAACAAACCGGTAATCCTGTGCCTGATTGGAGGTATTCCTTATGCTATTCCACACATATATGATAAAGCTGATGTGGTCTATCAATGCTGGAATCTCGGGCAGGAAACCGGAAACGGCCTTGCTGCTGTCATTTTCGGAGATTACAATCCTTCTGCAAAGCTTACTGTCACCATCCCGCGCAGTGTGGGGCATATCCCCGTTTTTTATAACAAAAAGCCAACTGCATTTATGCGTGAATACCTGTACGATCCTGCCCCGGGCGGATATTGTTATCCTTTTGGTTTCGGAAAAAGTTATACCAGTTACCAATATTCAAATCTTAGACTTGAAAAAAGCACGATAAATGCCGGCGAAGAAATAAAAGCTTTCATTGATGTGAAAAATTCTGGTGAAATGGAAGGTACGGAAATTGTCCAACTTTACATCCATGACCGTGTTGCATCAATAACCCGCCCCATGAAAGAATTGAAAGCTTTTAAAAGGGTTGATTTAAAACCGGGTGAGTCAAAAACCGCAGAATTGACCGTTCCGGTCGATGATCTTGCATTTTACGGGAAAGATATGAAACGCAACGCTGAACCTGGCGATTTCAACATAATGGTAGGTTCATCATCGCGGGATGAAGATTTGTTAAAAACAACAATAACATTGACTGAATAAGGGGTGGTTGTCGGCGGGTTAGTTTTATTACCCTGAACCATAAACGTCTCACTTTTTTTCTTTAACCTAACCCGGATAAGCCGGAATAGATTAATATTTTTTAATCTTTTTGGGTTTGAGCGCTAAACCTGCCGGCGTGCTTGCACCCGGCAGCGTTGTAAATAATATTTTCTGCCAAAAAATTCAAGAAAATAAGAATTAAGATACTAACCTGCCAACCTGCCGGCGTGCCTGTACCCGGCAGCGTTGAAAAAGTATCTTTTTCAAAAAGAAACAAAAACATTAGAATTTAGGATAATGTGGGTTAATTGGGCATTTTTCAAAAATATGTAAAAGTAGTTAACACTTTTTTCTCAATATGATT
>CAZVTW010000168.1:0-10964 GCA_964629805.1 uncultured Bacteroidales bacterium
CAAATTGTTCAGCACAATACGAGGGCAAAAACTACTTCAAGGAGATGATTTTTTACAACTACAAAATAGTTTAAAGAAGATAAAAAGTAAAAATACACCTAAACCATTAGAACCAATATTTTAGTGACTTTAAGAAAACGCCAATTTATTCATAAAATTTGATAATTATTTCAATGGTATTTCCCGCAGAGCGGGACAGGCTATGAGATCGCTTCGCTAAGTTCTTCGTTACGGACATTTTGAAAACAGTCATCCCGACAAAAATTTGTCGGGACTCCTTGATTTTCAAAATGTCCAAGCCTCGAACCTGGAGCCTTCTTAAAGCCACTTCCAAAAAATCAAGCGTTTTCTTATTGGCACTATTTATAAATGAAACAATTCAACCATGGACAGATACATTGAACAAATCATGCAGGACCTTGAAGAGGCGAAAAAAAACGCTCCGCCAGAACCTGACTTTGGTGATACATACGAGGAATTCGCAAACACAATGTTTGCTCTTGAAACAAATCCCGGCAAGCCGGCAAAAAAGATATTCGGTTTGGGACGAGAAGACTTGCCACCATCCGATAAGTTAAACCCGGCACAGCTAAAAAAACTATATCATGCCATAGTCGATACATTCACTGCTTTTTCGTGTCATATATCTTTTCCGGAACAAGTACCCCTTAAACTGAGATACGACATCCTGCGTGATGAATTTGCAGACGAAGTCATGCACAACCCGGCTTTTCTAAACCATTATGATTTCTGTACGGGTTGGTGCCCCGGATGCAGGATTATCGACTTTTGCGACACAAAAGACGATATCTGGACAGAAGAAGAACTGGAAAATGAAAGACGGAAGACGGAGAGGGATAATGGCAATTTATAATTATTAGTATTACAATAAAAGTTAACTTATGAAATCTATCACATTCCACTGCGAAACAATTACTCCAATGTTCCTTGCCGGAGCAGACGGCCAAACACCGGAACTGCGCCCGCCGAGCATAAAAGGGGCTTTAAGATTTTGGTGGCGGGCGATGAATGCCGGTCTTGTAGAACAAAAGAAGGGGAAATGGGATTATTCTAAATTAAAAAAGCAAGAAGCGGAGATTTTTGGAGGGACGGACGAAAAGTCAGGTAGAAGTCAATTAGTATTAAATATATTATCAAAACAACCGTCAAATAATAATCTTGTAAAAGAAAAGCCACTACCACACAAGAAAAAAGGTGAAAAAGGCTACTTTGAAAAACAAGCAATAGAAGTTGGTTTTAAATTTCATATACAAATAGGTGTACAAAAAAACACTATCCTAAGTGCTGAACAAGTTAAAAGCCTTTTCATCGTTTTTTCAATACTTGGCGGGATAGGAAACAGAAGTCGAAGAGGATTTGGAAGTTTTAAAATTGAAAAAATAAATAACGAGCCTTTTGGAAAAGAAATCAATGAAAAATATACTGAGGGTGAAATAAACAAAATTGAAAAACCAAATTCAAGTTCTTCACCATCTTATCCCTTTATAAAAAGAATTGACATCGGAAAAGAAGCTATTAGTTTATTTGAAATTGGACAAATAACTCATAATGAGAAAATTAAAAACGGCGGAAGTAGGAATTATTTTAAATATGAGAACTCAATAGGAAACTCAAACCCCAGATATTCATCACCTATTTACGTCTCGGTTATTGAAAAAGAAAAAGGTGTTTTGTATCCAGTAATAACCACACTAAATGCTGTCCCCCCAAATAATCGGAATGCTAATAATGATGTTCAAAATAATTTCAAAAACGCAATTCTAAAAATATGAAAAACCAAATACCCGCTAAATCAAAACCAATAGTTGGCACAATTGAAAAGCTAAAAAAAGTAATTTCAGATTACTATCGGCAACGGCTACAAAATATTATTTTGTACGGTTCGTATGCGCGTGGCGATTTTAACGAACATTCGGATATTGATATTCTTGTTGTACTGAATGATATACAATCGGAAATGCAGGAAATTGATACACTTGCCGAACTAAAAACCGATATTCTGCTGGATAGCGAAATCTATATTTCAACCAACCCGGTAAGTGCCGATAAGTTGCAAAATTCGGATTTTACATTTTATAAAAATATAAGAAACGAAGGAGTTGTATTATGAAACACTTATTCCTACTCACCATACCCACCGTGCAAAGCTTTATAAAGCAGGCGCGAAAAACAAAGGATTTGTATGTGGGCAGCCAATTGCTTTCGGATTTGATTAAATGTGGAGCAAGAGAATTTACAGAAAACCAAAATGGAACGCTTATTTTCCCGGTATCAGCAGAAAAGGAAGATACGCTTACCAATCGGTTTTTGGGAGAAATTGAGGGTGAAACCAATGAGCAACTAAGTGAAATCGGTAAAGCTGTTAAAAAAGCAATTCAAAAGCATTTGATTGAAACCGCAGAACAATCAGTTAAAGAAGTGATAGGCGAAAAGTCAATGCCAGACGGGTTTGAAGACCAAATCAAAAACCTGCTCGACATCAAGTGGGCATTTATGGAATGGGACGGCAAACCGGAAACATACAAAGAGGCGTATCTGGAAGTGGAAAAACTGATTGGAGCCATAAAAAATGTACGCACCTTTGAGCAATACAACTATCAAAAGGTTTTCGTATATGAAGACGATAGAGAAAGTAATAAACTAACCTTGATAAAAGGTGAACAAGGCAGAAAATGCAGCATTGATGGCGAACGAAATGTGAAGTTTTATCGCCTACAAGACAAAGAAACAGATGCTTCAGTTTTAAATAAAAAACTCTTCATTGACAACAAAGAAGAAATTTGTTTTATAGATAACAAAGTTTCGCCTAAATACATCAATTCAGGCGAAGGACTTTCGGCAGTTAGTTTTTTTAAACGTTGCTATATTCCTGAAAAAGAAAAAGATAATAAAGATTTCGCGTATCCTTCTACTGCTAAAATTGCCTTACTTCAATGCCTTGAAAATATAATCAAAACGGATAATCAGGAAGTCAAACTAATATTTTCAGCCTACAAACATTATTTTAATAATGAAGACTTTGATGCTCAGTTGTATTTCGAGGAAAACTTAACAAGTGATTATTTTATCAAACATGGATTAAGCAAATATATACCAAAATTACAAGAGATAACTCACAAACATGCTAAGATTAGAAAATATCTGAATACTAAATATTATGCCATCATGGTTTTTGATGGCGACAGCATGGGTAAATGGTTATCGGGCAAATATTTAGTGGACAAAACGAAACTTTACGAATTCCATAAAGAATTATCTAATTGCCTGAGCGTTTTTTCAAAAAAAGTTGAAAAAACGTTACCCGAAAACAGAGGTAGAACGGTTTATTCCGGCGGCGATGATTTTATGGGCTTTGTCAATCTGAATTATCTGTTTCCGGTAATGAAAGATATTTACGAACTTTTTGATATAGAAGTCAATCAAAAACTGAAAAACAATACAGATTTTCAAATCAAAGAAAACGAAAACATGACCCTTTCAGCCGGAGTAGCCATAGCACATTACAAAACACCTTTGGGAATAGTGCTTGAAAAAGCGCGTGCAATGGAAAAACTTGCCAAAAAAGACGATACAAAAGGCTACAAAAAAGATGCGTTTGCCATTGCCGTTTTAAAACGTTCGGGCGAAATGAATGAAACCGTTTGGAAATGGAAAGCAGATAAAGAGAATTTTGTTACGGATATTTTTGCAGATTTAGTGAAAAAATTACAAGCTGAAGACAGTATTTCAAATAAATTTATCAAAAACTCGCAATTAGAATTTTCAAAATTAGATGACTTTGAGCCAAAATATTTCAACACTGAATTTAAGCGGCTACTGAAAAATTCAGATGATATTCAAAATGAAGTTTATAAACGAGTTGAACCAGTTTTGCCAAACGAAAATATTGAGAACTATAATCTGCAAAATTTCTTTATGGCACTGAATGTTGCCGATTTTATTCAACGAAATACAAACCCGGAAAAAAAACAATAAAGAATATGATTACACAAAAACAAATAGATGATATTGTAAACAAGATAGTTGTAGGCTATCAACCCGAAAAAATTATGGTTTTCGGTTCGTATGCTCATAATAATCAGAATGAAGACAGCGATTTGGACTTGTTTATCATAAAAGATACCGAAAAACCTTTTTTTGAGCGTTTGCGCAATGTACGTAGGCTTCTTGCAAAAACTAAATTACCATACGACATAATAGTTTACACAAACAAGGAATACAACGAAAAAAAACAATGGATAAACCATATTGCTTATATTGTATCAAAAGAAGGGAAGGTGATTTATGAACGATAATGTAAAAAGCTGGATAAAAAAAGCCGAAGAAGACGCTCTTGCTGCCAAAATACTTTTAAATAGCGAATTTTTATTGCCTGCAACAGTATGTTTCCATTGTCAGCAAATGGCTGAAAAATATATAAAAGCATATTTAACCAACCAACAAATATTTTTTAGAAAAACGCACGATTTGGTTAATTTACTTGATGAATATTTGTTGGATATTGATGATAAATCCGAAGAGTTAAGAGAGGCGTGTCTTTATTTAACCGATTTTGGTGTACTGCCGCGTTATCCGGGCGATTATCCCGATTTAACAAATGACGATGCGAATAAAGCATGGCACTTTGCCACCCAAATAAAAGACTTTATTAAACTGAAAATTAATGAATAAAACTATGACTAATACGCTCACCCTACAAATAGAACCACTCGATACACTGTTTTTCAAAGACGGCAAACCCTTTTCAATGGGCGACGACAGTTGGGCTGACGGCGTTTTTCCGCCCGCACCCAGCGTTATTTTTGGTGCGCTACGGAGCTGGATTTTGGCAAATAACGAAGAACTAAAAAACTCAGTAAAAGAAATTGTAAAAGACAAAGACCATTTTTTCAATAAAATTGAAATCAGGAATATTGCTTATAAAATCGGTACAAATTTGTTTTTTCCTACGCCTTTGGATTTAGTACAGGATAAAAACCGAAGAGATGAAGAGATGGAGTATGAAAAAGACGAAGGCGAATACAAATTACATGCGCTGAAATCCGATAACAAGTTTAAATATGCTGTACATTCGGAAAACTTAAATACCATTTTTAAATATGGGAATGAAACCGAAAAATTAGATGTAGTTGAGAATTTTCCATTGGGTTTAATTGATGTTGAAAACTCGTTTTCCAATTATTTAAGCAACAAAAAAACATCTTACGAAAGATTGCTTTCGTGGAAAGAACAAAAAACAGAAGAACCGAAAATTGGAATTGGCAGAAATGACAATACCAAAATATCAGATGCCGGGCTTTTGTTCAGGATTGACCAGATTAGACCGGGAATAAAAGAAAATGAAACATTTAAAATTGTTGTAGATGTTTTTTTTCCCAATGAACTGAAAAAATCTGTTTTTGAAAATCAGGAAATTAAATTGGGCGGTGAAGGGAAAATTGCAAAAGTATCTATAACAGAGAACTCAATTAAAGAAATCATTGGACTTGATTATAAATTAACCGACAAATTCAAAATATATCTTAGCACACCGGCATTATTCAAAAAAGGTTGGTTGCCCGAGTTTATTGATAAAGACAATTTAATTTGGGAAAATGAGAAATATGATTTTGAAGCAAAACTATCTTATGCTGTTATCGGCAAAACAAAAAATATTGGCGGTTGGGATTTGGCAAAACAAAAACCAAAAACAATGCTAATAGCCGTACCCGAAGGAAGTATTTATTATTTTGAACTAACAAAAGGTACTTTGAAAGAGGTTTACCGATTTTTTCAGGAAAACAGTTCAATCTCTGATTATTATAAAGAACAAGGTTTTGGGATAACATACTTAGCTAATTTTTAAAAATATGAAAACATTACAAATAATCACTACGGTTGGGACATCAATGATTACAAATTACATTGATGCAAAAGCTGCGTTAAATAGCAAAAAGCGTGATGCGTGGGTTGATATAACCCGAAGAATTGATAAGGAATTTGAAGAATTGACGGCAAAGAATTACACCTTAGAGGTTTCAAACGACCCTTTTAGTGGCGACAAATCAAATATCGGGAAAAAATTATCTAAAATCAGGGATGCCTTATCGTTTTTTATTTTTAAAGGTTTTAAAAAGTCAGACAAAACATCAGTTACCAAATGGGAAACCGATAATAATTCAAAACTCAACACCAACGCTTCCGCCGAAATATCAAGCATCATAAAAATAGCAGAAAAGAATAAGGACAAAAACATAAAGGTTCACCTGTTGGCATCAGATACGGTATTGTCCATGCTTTCGGCAAAACTCATTCAGGAATGGTTTCAGGCGGCTAAACTAATTGAACCGATTTACAAAAACATAGAAATCATTTTTAACGACAATGTAAAAAGCGGACATGCCGATTTTATTGAAAATTTAAGAACCGATTTACCGGAAGATAAAATTTTTGAGGGGTTTAATAATTTAGTAAAAAAGGTGGTTGATTTGTCAAAAAAAGAAGAAACAATCATCAACATTACAGGCGGTTACAAAGGATTTATCCCGATACTTACCATAATTGCTCAAATCGAAGGCTTGAAATTGAACTATTTGTATGAAGATAGTGATGAGTTGATTGAAATTGGTAATTTGCCAATTGATTTTGATTGGGCTTTTGTTGAAGCAATCGGCGTTTATTTACAGAACGATGCAATTTCCGAGCTATTTTCATATCAAGACGAAGACGCTAAACAATTACAAAAATTATTGACAGATTATTCTTTAGTATATAACGATAAAGAAAAATCAAAATATCAACTTTCAATAATTGGCAATCTATTACACGATTACATTTTTAACAAGAACAAATCTCAAATTCCGAATACGGTTTTAGGTAGTTTTATAGAATTAAAATACTACCACCTGTTTAGCGAAAATTATCTTAGACTTCCTTATTCAAAACCGGAACTATCTCACGAACCCAAAATTTATTATCAATACAAAGATGAGAGACTTGAATTTTCCGAAAGTCAAAAAAACGGATATAAAGAAATAGGCGATATTGATTTATTGCTATACAAAAATGAAAATCAATTAGTTCTTTGCGAAATAAAATCTGAAAGAAAGTTTGTTAAATACTCAATTGAGAAAGCATTGGCTCGAGTTGAGTATATGAAAAAAACAGAAAAAATTCCTAAAGAATATTTATTTATTGTTTGGAAGTCAAAATTTTTCAAAAATGATAAAAACAAATTCAATAATGATATAGTTCAAAAATTTAACGAACTATCTGAAAAATTAGATGTTGATGTTCATTGCTATTTGCATGAATTAAAATTACAACGTAAAAGTGAATTTAAAGTAAGTTATGGCAGCTTATTGAAAGAAAAAATAAATGCAGAAGATTTTTATTCAATTAACGATATAACTATAAAATGAAATTAGAAAACAAAATAAATAACTAAGAGTAAAAAAATAAATACATTGACAATTAAAATATTATAACTATGTACAAATCAAAAAAACTCATGTTTCTGACCACAGAAACACCAATGCATGCCGGTAGCGGCAGCGATTTGGGTATTGTGGATTTGCCAATCCAGCGCGAACGCCACACCGGTTTCCCGAAAATTGAGGCTTCGAGCCTGAAAGGAGCTTTGCGCGAAAGTTTTGAAGGAATTAACGATAAATTTGAAGTTTCCGGAAAAACTATAGATATTGGGGGTAAGGCAGATAACAAAGACTTGCACCTTGTGTTTGGTCCAGAAGGCGATGATGCCCATGCCGGAGCTATTGGTTTTTCCGATGCGCGTTTGTTGCTGTTTCCGGTGAAAAGCATGAAAGGCGTTTTTGCCTGGGTTACCTGCACCAAAGTTTTAGCGCAGTTTAAGCGGGATATGGAAGTAATCTATGACAATGCCGATAATTCAGATAACAAAATTGATATAAAAATTCCGGAATTTGATAAACTTGGCGAAAATACGTGCTATTCAAATAGTGCGAAACTAACAATTGAAAAAGAAAAAAAATCTGAAAAATTTATTGCATTAGAAGAATATACTTTCGATTGCCATAAAATTGAAGACGAATTTAGAATTAACAACAATGAATTTGGCGAATGGCTTTCCGAAAATGCAGTCAGCAAAGATAGTGCATGGTCAGAAAAAATCAAATCCGATATTGTAGTACTTTCCGATGATGATTTCAAAGATTTTACCGAACTTTCCACCGAAGTCATCACTCGCACAAAAATTGACAATGAAACCGGAACCGTAGCTACCGGAGCACTATTTACTGAAGAGTACCTGCCCGCCGAAACCGTCATGTATTCATTGGCTTTTGCTTCCGATTTCTTTTTAGATGATGAACAAAAAAAGAAATACAAGGCAGATAAATATCCAAGTAAACTTTTAGAAATTGAAAAAGACCAAAAAGAAACCCACAAATTGGTAATGGAATTTCTCGAAAAAGGGTTCATTGCACTAAACAATATTGTTCAAATCGGTGGAAATGCCACGCTTGGAAAAGGTTTAACACACATAAAAATTGTATAATCATGGCAGAAAAAACAATAAATAAACTCGAAAGCGGCAGAGCAAGTTTTGCTTATAAATGTGCCGAAGGAGTAGAAGGAAAAGATAAAAAATCTGAATACAAATCGTATGTAAAAAAACTGCCAATGCTGATAAAAACCAACGGACTTGGTTCAGCACTCAGTTTTTATTTTGCCAATTCGGCAAGCAATGGCAAGGTAGATACAAAAAAAACCTATGGTTTGGTATATCGTCATATAGAAAAATGGCTCAAAGAAGATAACAAGCAATTGATAAGTTTTGAGGATAACAAACTCGCAAAAACACTGCTCGATATGGACAGTGCAACCTACCGCGCCGTAACTATCGAAGTGCTTGCATTTTTAACGTGGCTGCGCCGTTTTGCAGACGGGCTGGCATCAGATAATGAATAATATTAGTGAAAGTAAAAAATAACATAGACCAATTGTTTTAGCAACATATACATTATCCGGCGTTAGCTAATTCGTAATTTATAATTTATAATTCGTAATTCACTTATGGAAGAAGGAATATTAAAAATATCGAAAACCAAAAAAGGAAGATTTCACGCCACCATTGAGTACGAAAAGAAATCCGGAAAAAAAGGGCTTTTTATTGTAACCGCCAATATTTTTGATAATGATGCGCTAAACGGCAAAAAATGCACTTTTAAACGAGAAAAAGGCGCTTTGGCTGAATTGCACGTAGAAGGCAAGCAGATTTATCCCGACCCAAAACAAAAAGTACATAAAAAAGTAGTATCGAAACAGGATAGCGATACTTCGTACTCGGAATTATTTGATGCCGAAAAGATTTGTGTACCAAATGACACAAAAGATTTGTTATCCGGTTTTTCGCCCGAAAATTATTCGTTAAAACTCAATAAAACAGCCTTTTTTAATGAAAAGGCACGTCCTAAACCCAAGTTCGAGTTTTTTAAAGCAGCCCGGCGGCGCAACGAACCAATAAAATTTGTAATCCCTGATTTTATCGGTATCAATTTCGATAAGCTGGCAAAGAAATATGATAATTTGCCTTTCGATAACAAACAAATATCACTAAAACAAACATGGCGAATGGCATTGGGATTAGGACACGAAAATGTTTATGAAACCGGCATCACTCTGCACCACATTTATGGCATTCCGTACATTCCGGCAAGCTCGGTAAAGGGAGTTGTAAGAAGTTATATTATGAACGAATATTTTGGGAATCCGGAAAACGGAAATGTACCATCGGATGAGCTTGAAAATCCATTAAAAAAAGCTGAGGAGCGTGCATTAAAAAACGAGAGTTTTGTGAAAATATTTGGTGATCAGGAAAATGCAGGGAAAATTATTTTCTTCGATGCTTTTCCAACAGAAGCACCAAAAGTAGAGCCGGACATCATGAACCCGCATTATCCTAAATATTATGGGAATGAAAATGAACCGCCCACTGATTATCAAAACCCGATACCCATTCCGTTTTTGACGGTAAAAGATACAAAATTCCAATTCATTATTGGTTCAAAAAAAGAACCATTGAGTAATTTTGAAATTAGTGAAAAAAACATTGATGACTGGCTCAAAGAAGCCCTCGAAAACCACGGCATCGGTGCCAAAACCGCCGTAGGCTACGGGCGGATGAAAACTGATAAATCTAAAAATGATTAAGTATGGGACGATTTCCTGCAACCGGTTTGGTGACCATTATAAAAGCTTCAAAAAAAGATATGGAAAAAGGTAAAATCATAATGGAAGAATACGGTCAGCAATTTAATTTTTTCAAATATTGCATGTTACAGGCATATAATCAATTTCCAATTGCAAGTGCTCTAAGGGTTTATATCACAGGACAACCATTGTACCAACCCACCGCCAAAGCATGGTACGAATTGCACAAAAATGAACTTTTAAACAATTGGGAAGAAAGCAGAAGCGAACACCCACAGTTTAAACCTATCAAACCTTTATAAATAATGAGAACAATAAAAAAAATAGTAAGCATTAAAAAACCTTTTACACTCATTCTGCAATTTGACAATAAAGTCGTAAAAGAGGTTGATTTAAAAAACAGAATATTGAATAAAACGAAAACCTCAAACAGCCTGTATTGTCAACTTCTGAATTTTGAATATTTCAAAACTGTTCAGCTACATCATGAATGGGAAACAATTTTTTGGGACAATGGCCTGGATTTTTGCCCTGATACTTTATACCTGGCAGGGAAAGAAGTTGAACAAGCAGCAGATAAAAAATATGCTGCTCCTGAATTTTAATTGACGTTGCAGTACAGGTCACATATTTGAAAAAAAAAATTTAATAATATACACTTATTAACATTGTATTTATTTATTACGCTATGGCACGAAGAGTATTTTTAAGTTTTCTGGGGACAAACAATTATAAAAGTTCCAAATATTATGTTGAAGGCCGGCAACCTGTTG
>CAZVTW010000169.1:0-10880 GCA_964629805.1 uncultured Bacteroidales bacterium
TGTAATAATCGTAAGGATAGTTTTTCCAACCATAGGGTTCTCTTTTTGGGAAGTTTTGTTCTGTTACGAAATAATTCGTGTTATTGCGTTTGTTGTGTTTACTTACAAACTTTTCCACTTCTCCACGTTTCGTGAGCTTATACATATACTTGTTTACATTTCCCCTCCAAACCCCGTTTCCGGTGCTGTGGTGGAGAAAGATGATATTTACACTATTCTTATTCATATGGTTATTTTTATTTGTACAACTTACAGAAATAATTATTAACAGAATAAAATAAACTTTCTTCATAATATGGTGATATTAAGGATTTCCTTTTACTTTTTTACCTGAACTACTTACTTCCATTTTGTTTTTAAATTCAATGAATTGAGGTATTTTGTAGGTAGCTAAATGTTTTGCACAATGGATTTTTACTTTTTCTTCATTTAAAAATGAATCTTGAATATTATTAACTACAATAATTGCTTTTATAGATTCCCCTAATATATCATCATTAATCCCTTCAATAGAACAATCTACAACTTCTTGCAACTGCACTATTACATCTTCAATTTCTTTTGGACTAATTCGTATTCCGCCAGCTTTCAGGATTTCTTTTTTTCGGGCTGCATGAAAAATACATCCATCCTCATCTACCGTTGCCAAATCACCTGTGTATAACCAGTCATTCCGAATGGTTTTTTTGGTTTCGGAGGGATCGTTTAGGTAACCTTTCATAATGTTGTCGCCTGAAGCAATGATTTCACCAGTTTCTCCGGGATTAACTTCTTTGCCACTTTCATCAACCACTTTTAACTGAACACCGGGTATACCTTTTCCCAGAGAACCTTTTTTCGTGGGGTAGAGTTCAGGAGGCAGGTAGGAAAGGCGTGCCGTAGCTTCTGTCTGGCCATACATCACGTAAAACAACGTATCCGGAAAAGCATCTTTAAATTCATCAATAAAAACTGTTGATAGTTTACCTCCTGCCTGAGTTACATAGCGTAAATCTGGGAATGCGGTTGATTTAAATGAATTCGATTTACGTAAAAGTACCTGGAAGTGACTTGGAACACCTGCAAAACCTGTACAACGATACTTTTTTAAATCATTGATTACGGAACCCAGAAAAATAAAAGAATTATTCAGAACTAAAGAACCACCAGTCCTGAGATGCGTGTGCAACAGGGATAATCCGTAGCAATAATAAAATGGCAAAACCACCAGCATCCTGTCGGTAGCACCAAGTTTCAGGTATTCAATAATTGAAGTGGTGTTTGCAACCAGGTTTTTATGGCTTAACATTACACCTTTGGGCTTTCCTGTTGAACCAGAGGTGAAGATAATTTCAGCAACGGTTTGCGCATCCGTTTCCGGAAAGGATTTTATTTCTGAATTTTTTGTGTCTTTTTCATCCGGTAACCTGATTTTGAGTGATTCATCTGATAGCCGTGTGCTTACACTCGCTGACATAAAAGCCAACGCAGGTTTTGTGAGATTTGTAATGTAATTAAAATTGTCTTTTTCGATGTTTGGATCCAGGGGTATGCATGTATTACCCGATTTAATTATTGCCAGGTATGCGGTGATGAAAAATACATTGTTTATTGACAGGAGAAGAATGTTTTTACCTGTACCAATTTCATTTACAAGACTGGATGCAAGTAGCAGTACATTGAAATGAAGATCTTCAAAGGATATCTCTTCCCTGCCAACAACAAACAGCTTCTTTAAGTCTTTGGTTTTTTCAAAAAAGTAATCAACAGCATTCATCAAAAAAGTCCTTGGGTTGATACAATCAATGGATACATATTAAGCAATGACTGATGCATGACATGCATTTGTTTTGTATTCAAAAATTTGTAAAGTTACATCAAAAAGTAAATATTGACAAATTCAATTAATCCAAAAGTTTCATGAACACAAAATAGCGGTTTCAATTTTAACCAATATAATAGTCTCGAATGGGAGACATACGCAAATAGGACGTGGTATTTCTTTTTCTTTCAAAATTTCTGAATAATGCTTCTACCCTTTTTGCAGTTTCGCCCATTACTTCGGCTACCTCTTCAGATGAATAACCATTTTCAAATCCATACCAGTACCTGTCCATTAAATCAAATGGAAGCTGGTAAAAAAACTCTTCCTGTGACTGCTCAGCACTATACGTATCCGTGGTTGGAGTCCGTTCAATTATTTCCTTCGGAACTCCAAGGTATTCAGCCAGTTGGTAGACCTGCGTTTTATAGAGGTTACCAATCGGCATCACATCAGCACCTCCATCCCCGTATTTTACAAAAAAACCCTGTTCGGTTTCATGTTTGTTCGGAGTTCCAACCACAGCATAATGCAAAGCTTCGGCGTGATAATAAAGCATTGACATACGGGAACGTTGCTTAAAATTTGATGAAGCAACAATTTGAAGATATTCCTTTGGTGGTAACCGTTCTTCCAATTCGTTGCCAGATTCGTCAATGATGGTTACCGAAAACAGAGGAGGTAAATTGCTGAATAAACCACTTTGTTTGATTCCTATTTTCATTTTGTGTTTTGAAGGGTTATATTCCGGGAAAACCTTTTTAACAGCTTCATCCCTTCGTTCGTAACATTTAAAACCAGCCAGTGCAGGAGTCATGTCTTCCAAGACAGTATTGACTCCAAATTTACCGGCGAGTTTTCGTGCCAAATTTTCACTATCAGTGTTTGAGTCCTGCTCAGGCATCATCACGCCGAGGCATTTTTCTGGGCCAAGTGCCTTTGCAGCAAGGGCAAGGCATACCGATGAATCAATACCACCACTGATGCCAATGACTCCGCCTTTACGAGAAAGTTGTTTAAAAACATCATTTTGCAACTGCGTGGTTATGGACTTCACCACTTCTTCAACGTTCTTAAGAAGTATAATATCCTCTGTAAATGGTTTCCTTTGTTTTTGCATTATATATTTGTTTTTAACAAGTCGTGAATTTGTCATTTCACTAAATCAGATTGTATGCTATTCTTTTTATGCGTTTTTATAAATCTTTACATTCTTTAAATCTGCTGGAATTGAATTATGATACTTGCCGATGAATTTTTCATGCAGTATATGCGTTGAAATGATTCCGGTTAACGTCATGTTTTCAATTTCTGTTGGTCTGGTTGATTTTTTCATTTTATCTATCATTGGCAACACCGTTTCTGCGTTGAAAATCCCTGTTTTTTTAATGTATGTTTCATCCAGGATATCCCTGATGTACTCCGGGGTATTTTTATCGAGAAATGTTGACGAAACCGGTGCCCTGTAAGCTTGTTTGGATCGGTTGATGATTGCTTCAGGCAGCTTTCCTTTTACCAGTTTTTTTAGCAGGTATTTTTCTGTGAGACCATTGAGTTTATAGGCAGAAGCTAATTGCGCACAAAACTCAATAATCCTGTGATCCAGAAACGGATAGCGACCTTCAACTGAATTGGCCATAGCCATGCGATCGCCCTGAGATGACAACAGGTATCCTGACATAAAAATGGTGCTTTCCAGCCATTGTGCTTTTTCCAGCGAATTCCAACTTAAAAATCCTGCAGGTAGCCTTTCTTCAAGCGTTGATAGTGGATCATATCCGTTTATCGCGCTATTTAGCTCAGGGTGCAAATGTTTTTTGAGGTGGGATGTATTGTTCCAGCGTAACAAATGAGAATAAAATGGGTGATTTGTATTTTCCAGTTTGTATCCAAAAAACAGTTTGAGCATCATTGGAGATGCATTTTTCATCTGTGGCAGGTAAGGATATAGTTTTTTTAGCAACAAGGGCCGTATTTTTGAATCGGGGTATTTGGCCCAAAAGTTTCGGATGGCATTCTCTTTAAAAATATTGTAACCTCCAAGCATTTCATCTGCGCCTTCCCCCGTAATAACTACTTTTATGTTATGATCCCGCACCAGGCGTGACAATACATGCATGGGTACAGGGGCTGTTCGTAAAAGAGGAATTTCCGAATGCCAGACCACGGAGGCGAACCGTTCAGCTATTTCTTTTGCATTGCATTGGATGCTGTGATGACTTGTACCTAAATATGTTGAAGCAGCAAGTTGAAAACTGGATTCATCAAATTCTGATTCCTGGAACCCTATTGAGAATGTATTAAGAATGGAAGGTTCAACCTGCTTTATGTACGATGTTGTTATGCTTGAATCTATGCCACCGCTTAAATAGGCTGCGACTTCAACATCAGCTCTAAGTCTAATTTTCACAGCATCAGTAAATAAATGGTCAAAATCTTCAGCTGCTTCATTCACAGATGCATATTTTATCTTTTTATGGTTGTCAAAGGAAAGTTCCCAGTATTTTTTTACGGTTAAACCCTTTGAATCTACTTTCATATAATGACCGGGCGGCACTTCATATATTTCCTTAAATACCGTATTTGGTGTTAAGGTTGTCCAGAATGTAAAAACCTGCTGAAGTGATTCGGGACTTATTTGTCTTTGAATTTCAGGATTTTGGAAAAGTGATTTTATTTCGGAAGCAAAAGTAAATGCATTATCCCTGAAGTGATAAAATAACGGTCTGATGCCAACCCTGTCCCGGGCAAGAAAGAGTTCCTTTTTGTTTTTATCCCAGATGGCAAATGCAAACTGACCATTTAATTTTGATAAAGCGGATACCCCGTAACATGCATAAAGCTGAATAAGAACTTCTGTGTCACTTTTGGTTTTAAACTTGTATCCTTTACGTAAAAGGCCATTCCGTAATTCTACGTAGTTAAATATTTCCCCGTTGAATACAATCCAATATCTCTGATTATAATCAGATAACGGTTGTTGGCCGGAAGCTATATCAATGATGCTCAGCCGAACATTTCCAAAAGTTAACCTTGGGTCGCTATATATACCACTTTCGTCAGGTCCACGATAGCTTATGGTCGAAAGCATCCGGGAAACAATCGAAACGGGGTTATCTGATGTGTGGTTTAGTATGCCTGCAATTCCGCACATGTTACGCAGGTTCTTTGACCATCACAAATGTTGCAATCGCATCAATTGATTCAAAATTATCTTCGACAAGGTCTTCATCATTTGATTGTACGTGGAATGTATCCTCTAAAAATTGAAGCAAGTTGACAAAACCCATGGAATCAAATAAACCTTCCTTAAAGAGTAAGGTTTGATCTTTTATTTTATCTTTATCACCATAGGTCATTTCTAATACATAATTCCTTATTTTGTCCTTGATTTGATCTTTTTGCATTTTAATTTGATTAGGTTCTGTGGCAAATTTATTTAAAATTGAAAATTATTATCCTTTCTACTAAAATGAATTTTAAAAAATTGATTTACGGGTAAAAATCTTCGATAAATGACAGTAACTTTATGATATTAATTTTTTATAAACTTCCGATAATACAATTTACCGGTGTTGTGAAACAGTTTCAATACATAGGTTCCCGGAATCAACCGGGATATATCAATTTTTTCAACTACAGCCGGGTTTACAGAAATAACAGGCTTACCATGGACAGACATTACATTAATTTTAATGATGTTTTCAACATCGGGTGAAACGGTAATATAACTTTGTGTCGGATTCGGAAAAATAAGGTATTCAAAATTATCAATATTGTGAATATTTGTTACTTGATAAACATTTAATTCCAAACTGTCTGTTATTTCGGGATTAGAAAATAAAGCTGCCTGCACCAATACAGAGCCTTCAGCACTTAGATGCAATAAACCATTGTCATCAATGGATGAAATATCTTGGCCTGCTTGGATGCTCCATTTAATTTGAGTGTCCGTAGCTGAATCAGGAAAAAACCAAACTTCCAGGTCATAGTTTTGTCCGGAATAATACTGTTGATCTGTACCAACAGGACTTATTATATCTATGCTATCAACGGTAACCTGTTCATTTAAAATGTGAATGATTATGGTATCAGATATGTTATTCTCAGCAGATACAATCATTTTCACAGTACCTTGTTTTAAGGCATAAATGGTTCCATTGGAATTAACAGTTGCAACGGATGCATCGGATGATTTCCATTTTAATGTATTTCTTGAAGCAGATATCGGGGTGACATTTACGACAAGATTAAGTGAGTCACCTACATTCAGGTAATTTGTACCATTATTCGGGATATCGATTCCGAGACTTTCAACAGCAGGATTGGTGGATGTCGTGTCTCCATCCCAACCAGCGATACGTGCCAGCAACCACCACATTGCAAAGGCTTTTCTGTTTGAAGTAATATGTTGAGTTGTATGCGAACCTAGTGATATAGTTCCTCCAGGTTCTCTGCGGTTATAATAATAATCTATTCCGACAGTATGACTACTTTGCCAATCTTCATAATAATTACCTCCATATGTTTCTGAATTCCCATTATCACCAGCATCTTCCCAATAATTGTCATCCATATCATGAGTATCAATATTGTAATAATCTAAACAAAAATAACCATATGTTCTACAATGATTATTTATTAAATCGGCTTGATTTTTAGGTTTTCCCTCACCGACATTATTGTTTGTGTTTGCATGACCAGTCATAAAAATGAAAGTAACTGGATTCTCACGTTTACCTTTTTCTTTGCCAACTTTAGTACCGCCAGCCCCATACTCATTTATTAATGAATCCACTCCGGCAATATAATTTCTAGCAACATCATGGCCGGATATATTGCACCAAGACCACATCACTACATTTATGATAGAATTTTTCTCATCATCTAAAAAGTTTCTTGTTGCTTCAATGAACGCTGTTTCATCATGACTTAAATCAGAGGCATTCCTTCCTTCTTCACCAAATACTTCGATGACATTGTCGCGGAAATCCAGTTTACCAACTATCGGGTCATTATTCGTTATTGAAAACAATGTATCATCGCCCTGTTTAAAATCGGGAAGTCCAAATAATCCATTTGATACATGAGTCCCATGTGAGGTATGCTGGTAGGCTACATGCAGATTTGTTCGGGCTTTATAAATATATTTTGAAGGTATTTTTCTAAGAAATTCTTGCTTAGCAACTCTGTGATCGGAAATAAAAGTTTGAGAATGAATAGCGGACGATATTAATATTAATACGTAAATCGTGAATAAATTTTTGTACATTTTTAACATTATTAGCTTTTCAATATTAATAAATCTTTTAGAAGGTTAAATTTAATATAATTATATAGTTAAGAAACAAAATTTCTTATAAAACAATAAAAAGAGATGATTATTGTTTATTACTAATTGATAAAGTCAATAGCTGGATTTATTTCAATAAATCCTAATTTTACTTAATTATTGATTTGGGAAAATAGAATTTCATGTAAAAATCATAACTGTTAGTGTAATTTTTGCGTACACTCATCAAAATTTTACGATTACCAAAGTTAGCAATATACCGTTGAATAAACATTAATATCATGAAATCGAATGCGTTTAGGTTAATTCATATCTTTTTATTTTTATTGATAACCAAAATCATTTGTCTAGCTCAGCTTGATGAAAATGATGAAAAACTAACAATGATAGTTGAGTTTGAAACAGATAATTTTTTTGAAAGATTAATTACAGATAATACTTATACACCAATTGCAACATTTCATGGTAAAACATATTTCATTTGGATTGATGCGAATCGACGCCCGATGGTGGGAAAAATAGAGGATGGAGCTGTTACAACTAATTATTTGGATAAGAATGACCAGGATGTATATACAATTAGAAATGATGGTCATCATAAATTTTCACTTGGAGTAGATAAAAATGGTTTTATCCATGTTTCAGGAGATATGCACCACTATAAAAAGGGTTCTGTTGATGAAACTTATCCATCAAGATATCAGGATCAACATATTCTTTACTGGGTTTCAGATAATCCGGAAGATGTTTCTTCATTTTCTTTCAAAGGGAATGATCCACAAACAGCTATTCCCGGATATGGATTTTCGTATTTATCCTTTCATTCTGATATGAATGGTGAATTATATTGCAGATATAGAGGTAAAGTCGGGCCAATCGGCCACTATGATGGTGAATTAGCATGGTGTATGGCTGCTTATGATGCATTAACAAAAAAGTGGATGAGTTTGGGCAATTTCCCGCCATCTGATAAATTCTCAAGCAATGAAAAACCACAATATAAGGCATTGTTTTGGGAATATATGAATTCAAATGATGATTTGACCTGGTATCAAACCTATAATAATAATGTTAGTTTTGATTTTAATAATCGCATGCATTTAACTACAGTAATCAGAAATGATCCGTCTTATCATTATCAAGTTGCTACAGATGTGCTTTACGCTTATTCTGATGATGGTGGCAAATCTTTTTTTAAAGCAAATGGAGATGCCATTGATGGACTACCAATGCGTTCGTTACCAGGAGCATCTCAGGCTGATATTGTAGAAAACAATCATCCTGATGGCTATAGTTTGACAGGAGCAACAGTAACTCCAGATATTCAAGGTGTTCCGGTGATAAGCTATACCAGAAAAGACCAGAACGCCGCATACGAATTAGAAACTGGCAGCTTTCGATATTGGGATGAAAAAAGCAGCAGTTGGAGTGAACGGCAAACATCACCAGTAGGAGGATTAATTCGGCATAAGCACGTATCCGATGCAAATGGTATATTTACTTTTATTGATCCAGGGCAACAAGGAATTATTAAAAGATATTTAAACATAAATGCTGATTTAAACTCTACAGGCTATTCTACCAGATTAAATGGATATTTTCGAGGTTTTGATTTAAGGGCTATCAGGGAACAAAATGTTATAAGAGCTTTTTTTAATGAGAAAAATGGTAATACACTAAAAATTGTCAGAATTGAGTCTGAACCCATTTTTAAATCAGTTAACTCTGAATGGTCAATTCATCAATTCGGAAATTCCACTGGTAAGACTGGCTTGGTTAATGAGATTTATCAATTACAGAGTTCAGGGAAAGGAATCGACAATGAAAACAGGGATTTTCAATTTCTTTACCAGGAACTAAATAGCAATGGTTCAATAATTGTCCGAGTTGTGAATGTAAATTACCAAAGCTCTAATTCATTTGGAGGATTAATGATAACGGAAGAAAACAACAGTCATGCCGCATACTATGCATCATTAATAAGTTACGAAGGAATTAAAATCTGGTCGAATGAGGGTGGAAATTATAATGAGGAAATAATCGGTGACTATAATGAGCCCAGTGAATGGTTTAAATTAATAAGAAAATGTGATACAATTGAATCTTATCATTCGAATGATGGCAAGGAATGGAACTATTTAAACACAAAAATAATGAATCTACCTGAAAAAATATATGTGGGTTTAATTAGTGGTTCAGGAAGCACAGAGGAAGGTTTATCAAGATTTGATAATGTTCAAATTAAAAGAATGGAATATACTTGTAATGATGAAAGAAATTTATCTCCATTAATTGATGATTCAACATTTCACATTAACGATAATGTAATGAACAACTACCTTATCGGTACTATTGGAGCAATAGATCCAGATGGAATGATTGAATCATTTGAAATAATTGCTGGAAATGATGACCAAGTTTTTAACATTGATGACAAAGGAAATCTCACTTTAATCAATCCATATCTCCTCAAAAAAAAAGATAAGTTTGATTTACAAATAATGGCTACTGATAACGGGAATCCTGGTCTATCAGTATCTTGTTATGTATATATTCATGTAAATCACATAAATTATCCACCACAAATTGTTGATCAGAATATAACCATTTCTCACGAAGCTAATAATGGTGATGTGGTTATGGAAATTAATGCATATGATCCAGATCAGGAGCAAAATTTGTCATATACAATTAAAAGTGGAAATACAAATAATGCATTTTTAATTGACAATGATGGAAAACTGTATGTAAATAACTCGGAACAGCTTGATGTAAATAATTCATTTCAAATCATTATTGAAGTTTCAGATAATGGAAATCCTATATTGAAAAGCGAAGGTACATTTACAATTAATGTGGATCGTACAGTTCAAAATAATGCAATTATACCTATTGCTCCAGACAATATAAAAAGTGAGTTTAACTCTGATCAAATTACAATATCGTGGGAAGATAATTCATGGAATGAGGACAAATTTATTCTTCAAAAAAGCATAAATTCAAATAGTTTTATCAATTTGGATACTTTAGATTCAAATGTAACAATTTACTCAGATGCAGATATAAATTTCGGTATTAATTACAAGTATCGTGTATTTGCAATAAATGATGCGGGAAGTTCAGATACAAGTGAATTTCATTCAATACGTCTTGTGGACTCAACAGGATACTTTAATCGTCCTCAAATTTATAATTATGAAATTAGAGAAGACGGGGTTGAAATGTTATTTAGTATTTCTGACAAAGCAAAGGATTGTATACTTGAACGTTCTTTTTCGGATACTTTGAATTTTTTCGAAGTAGCAAATGTAACAAACCAACAGAATAATTATTTTGATAGTCTGTTTGCCAATGAAATGTTCATTTATTACCGAATAAGAAGTATTAGTGAGGCTGAAAAATTAAAGTATTCAAATATATTTAGAGTGATAAATACAAATTTTTTTAAAAACGTTAAATTCAAGCTAAATGCCCGAATGTTATCAGGAGAAAAATATGAATTTACATGGAATGATATACCTCAATCCACTCACTATAACATTTTATCGAAGCAACCGGATGATGAAAATTTTAAAATAATAGCATCGATTAACGGTAGAAAGACATACTCAAATTATTTTCATGTTAATGATAATGAGACCGTTTACAAAATAACAGCCTGCTTTGATACTATATCATTAATAGAATCGAACAATGTTGTTTTTAGCGATCAATTCATTCGGAATCAAAACAACTTTAATGTACAAAATTATATTGGTAAATCTCTAAAACTGACATGGAATAAAA
>CAZVTW010000170.1:0-10846 GCA_964629805.1 uncultured Bacteroidales bacterium
GTTTTTTTATACTGTTTGAATAATACAATAAAAAAATACCAGCGCTGGTAGTAAGCAATAATATAACTACAATTAAAATAAAAAACCAACTCATAAAACTTGTTTATCAGACTTTTTTCTTATACGAATAAGTCCTTTGCAAGTTTTAATAATTTATGAATTATTCAGACAGATTGTTCAATATTCCAAACAAAAGCACGTATGCCGACATCAGTGTTTATTAGATCAAGTTTTTTTACTTTCTCCAGAACAGTATCAACCATATTGTCTTCCACGATGGTGAGTGTGGCGCTGTTTATTTCAGGCCAGGTGTGAGTTCCCATGTGAGGATCGCCATTTTCGCTGCCACGACCCTTCATGCCTGTCCATTGGGTGTATCCCCTGATATGAAGCCTGTCAAGCATAAACTCAACTTTTTCGGTATGTGCCTGGTTGTATATTATCATGATTGCTTTCATGTTTTCTGTTTTTATTGTTAGAAAATAGGATTTTCACACATCTGCATTAAGATATTAAAAAAAAGCGGAAGAAATGCAGATTGATTATGATTGTTTTCATTATCATAATCAATCTACATGAATTTGCGAATGTATTCAGACTCATTCATCCATAAACCGGTATTTCTTCCTGTACGCTATCTTTTTGTTTCGTTCACCTTTTCTGGCAAACACAACGTACATCACCGGAACGATAATCATTGTGAGAATGGTTGAAAAAATCAGTCCGCCAATAACGGAAATACCCATTGGACTCCATATTTCAGCTCCCTGCCCGGTACTGACTGCCATTGGTGTCATACCAAGGATGGTTGTCAGGGCTGTCATTAACACCGGCCTTAATCTTGACTTTCCTGAAAGAATGACTGCTTCATAAAGCTCGTTACCTCTGTCTCTCATCAGGTTGATATAGTCGACCAGGACGATGGCATTTTTAACCACAATCCCGATAAGTAACACAGCGCCAAGCGCTGCAATAACACTCAGGTTTTTGCCTGTTACAAACAATGCCAGGATAACCCCGGAAAACGAGAATGGAATTGAAAACATTATAATCAGAGGCATTTTAAAGGATTCAAACTGGCTGGCCATAACAATATAAACCAGAAGCAGACTCAGGAGCATTAACAAACCAAGGTCGGCAAATGATTCCTGCTGGTCTTCGTAGGCACCACCAACTTCTGTATACATTTCCCTCGGAATATCAATATCTTTCATCTCAACCTTAATTTTTTCAGCCAGTTCACCAAGAGATATTTTATATGGCACAGCAGTAACATTCACAATCCTTTCGCGGCTTCTTCGCTCAATATTAGGTGGTGTACGCTGTTCAGTAACTTTACCCAATTCTTTAAGCCTAATTTTCATACCCATAGGTGAAGTAATGGTAATATTTTCAATATCGGTGATCGAGTTCCTGTATTGTTCATCATAATTAACAATGACATCAAATTCATCTCCAAACTGGCGAAATCTTGTGGCAGTGAGTCCTTCAACCCTGTTACGTATGGCCGTTGAGACCATCGCAGTATTGAGGCCGTGTAAAGCCATTTTTTGACGATCAAGCAAAACCTGCAACTCAGGTTTAAACTCCTCACGACTGATCTTTATTTCCCTGGCTCCCGGTATTGTCTCAACCTTGTCAGCTATCTGTTCTGCAATTTGGGTTGTTTTTTCCAGATCAAAACCATATATACTGACTTCAACACTATTATCACTCCCCATACCCATGCCGGATTCAGTCGAAACGGTATATTTTACAATTTCCGGTATTTCCGCCAGTTTTTGTCTGATAGCTTCAGCTATTTCCCATACATTCCGATTGCGTTGATCGGGCATGCTTAAACCAATCTGATAATTAGCGATATGTGACCCGGAAGACCTAAACATCGCAGCAAGACCACCACTATCATCAGAGCCACATGATGTTGACAACAAATCTATTTCAGGAAAATTCTTTTTCAGGTATTCATCTACAATCCGGCTTACCCGGAAAGTTTCTTCCACCCTTGTACCAACCTGGAGCTCAAAACTAAAGTTTATTTGACTCTGGTCTGTCTGCGGAATAAATTCAGTGCCAATAGTTGGCAGGAGCATCATCGTTCCAATAAAAATGACAAATGCTGTGATCCCAGTGAATATTTTGTGATGTAATACCCAGGAAATTGTTTTACCATAAAATGCATCAACTTTATCAAGAAATTTAAGCATAACCCTGTTAAAGCTGACTTTCTTTTTATCCTTCTGTTTTGGAATGTTTTTCAATAATTTACTGCAGAGCATTGGTGTCAGAGAAATCGCAGCAATAGTTGATGTAACAATGGTAATAGTTACTATCCAGCCTAATTGTTTAAAAAACATACCCGTCATTCCACTTACCAGTGTCAGTGGGAAAAATACTGCTACCACGGTTAATGTAGTAACAATAACAGCCAGCCATACTTCATTGGTTGCATAGATTGCAGCTTCTCTGGGACTGCTTCCCCGTTCAATATGTTTGGTAATGTTCTCAAGAACAACAATGGCATCGTCAACTACCATCCCAATAGCTATAGACAATGACGACAAGGATATGATATTGACAGAATTTCCTGAAATACCCAGGTAAATGAATGATACAATGAGAGAAATAGGGATGGTCAGGACAATAATAAATGTGGCTCTCCATCTGCCCAGAAAGAACAAGACAACAAGTGTCACAAACAACAAGGCAAAAAATAAGGTTCTAGACAGATTGGAAATTGAATGATTAATGAATTCGGAAGAATCAAATATTGTTTGTATTTCGATATCCGGTGGCAGATTTTCTTTAATTTCCTCAAGTTTATCTTTTATCTCACGTGAAATCCTCACAGTATTGCCGCCTGATTGTTTCATCACATACATTCTGACCCCTTTTTGGTCGCCAATACGTTCGATGACAGACATCTCCCTGACTGAATCTCTCACAGATGCGACATCTTCAAGGTAAATTGACTGACCATTGTAATTTCCGACCACTATTTTTTTTATTTCGCTGCTGTTCGAAAACTCGCCTTCAACTCTCAGTGGATAATCCATTTGCCCCATCTTGACGTTTCCTGAGGGCATATTTAAATTTTCAGCTCTAAGGATATTACCAATTTGTTCAACTGTCAGGTTGTAAGCATCTAATCGCCGCGGATCAACCTGAACAGTAATTTCCCGGCCAGGCATCCCGGAAAATCCGATAGAACCGATGCCGTCAATACGATTTAAGGGATTCACGAGCTTCTCGTCAAGGATTTTTTCCAGCCCCTCATAACTCTCATCTGCTGTCACGGCGTAAAAAAGAATAGGCATCATGCTGGTATTAAACTTGAAGATGGTTGGGTCCTCAGCATCCTCCGGCAACATATCTTCAACAAAAGACAAAGCATCGCGTATGTCATTTGCTGCCTCATCCAGATTCGTTCCCCATTCAAACTCGATGAAAATAACAGACATGTTATCCCGAGAAACAGAATTTATTTCCTTCAAATCGCTAATCGAACTCATTCCGTCTTCTATGGGTTTTGTTATATTGGTTTCAATATCTTTTGCTCCTGCACCATTATACATGGTAAAAATTGATATGGCAGGATATTCCATTTCGGGATAAAGGTCTATTGGTAACCTGGAAAGGGAATATAATCCGAATATAACCACAGCCACAAATATCAGGAAGGTGGTTATTGGCTTTCTGACCGCACTTTCATATATACTCATACTTATAATATCTTTTAATGTATAAAATTTCTGATTTCCAGGCTAATCCAAATTGTCAACAACCTTTACTTTTGATTTGTCCATGAGTTTTGTCTGTCCCGCAACAATAATTTCATCACCTTTTTTGACATTGCCGGAAACAATTTCAATATGCTCGTCATAACGTTTTCCAGGTTTAATTTCTGTTTTGTGCGCAACACCATTTTTATGGACAAATACATACCGGTTATTTGTACCTTCCTGTTGAACAATAACATTTACAGGTACAATAAGTGACTCTGTTTTGTACAAATCAATTTCAACCCTGGCAAACATACCGGGACGTAATATTTCGCCCTGATTTTGAATTTTAACTTCTGTTTTAAATGTCCGGTTCATCGGATCGATTGTTGGGTAAACCCTGAATACTTCACCGGTAAAAACTTTTTCCGCATAGATATCAGTTCTGATTTTCGACTTCATTCCTTTTCTGATGAGAGGGAAATAAGTTTCTGATATGTTAATGTCAGCTTTTAAAGGTTGTATTTGCATCAGAACAACTACAGCAGCTTTTCCGGCCTGGGTATTCGGAGCTCCGCTGAACATTTCTCCATCTTCATATAAAACATTGGTCACTATGCCATTCAGTGGTGAACGTAATTGCGTGTTTTCCAATAAAAAATCAACATTGGATTTAGCAATATCATATTGAGATTTAACCTGGTCATATTTTTGCTCTGCTATGCTGCCGTATTTGTAAAGTGTGTCCACACGACGGAACTCAGTTTCAACAGTCTTTAACTGAATAGTAGCCTGATGCAGTTGAGTTTTATCCATCTGAACAAGCAACTGGTCTTTTGTAATGTGATCTCCTGTTTCTACATATATTTTTTCAATCCTACCCGGGGATGCCGGAGCAAGGTAAACCTCCTCAAATGCTTTGAGTGTGGCAGTCTGTTCGACTGTACGCTGGATGGTATCAGTTTCCAGTGGTTGAACTTTGACCGGGAAAACTTGTTCCTCAATCTCAGTTTTCGCCTTATCTTTTGCTTCTGCATCCTGTTGGGGTGTACATTGATATAACAAAAAGCCAACAGAAATAAGCAAAATTAACGGGACAATGTTTTTCATCATGATTAATGCTATTTTAGAAATTAATAAAATTCTTTAAAGTTCATTTAATAATCTGTCCAGGCTTGTTTTAGCCTGAAGGAGTGACATAACACTTTCAATATAAGTATTCTGCGCTTGCAGGTAATTCGAATTAGCCAGTGTCAGGTCTAAACTTGAAACCATGCCCTGCTGGTATTTCCGGTTGATGTTGTCATAGACTCTTTTAGCAACATCCACATTGTTTTTTTGCACCCTGTAATTGTCTAATGCGCTTTTCAGATTATATTTCAGTTGTTTCTCCTGCAATAATAACTGGTCAGACACGAGCGATCGATTATTTCGGGCTTTTTCAAGCTCTACCTTAGCCTTTGAAATATTATGCTTTCTGAGGCCACTTGAGAAAACAGGAATATTCATGGTTACACCGGCCATATGGTTCGGAGTCATATCAAATCCTGTGGTCAGTATTTTTTCATTGTAGGCATAATAACCAGATATTGTAGGTGCATATGCCCACTTTTCCATCTCCAGCATTTTAGCGCTGACTGCTTCCTGTGCCTGTACCATTTGGTAACTTTTATTCTTATCAAGTTTCAGATCCATTGCCAGGCTGTTTTCCGCATCAAGGGTGTCAAGAATAAAATCCAGGGAACCTGAAAGCCGGATATTGGTATCGAAATCCATCCCTAACTGCAATAAAAGCATGTTGTAGTTCATTAATCTGTTTCTTTCCAATGACCTAATCGTATTGTCAAGCATGGCAACCTGTATATCTATCTGGTCAACATCGGTACTTTCGGCTATCCCGGCTTTATACATAGCTTCAGTCTGCTTTCTGATCTTCTCCAGGTTTTCTTTGTTCTTTTTGATAATTTCAATCGTCTTTTCAGTAATTAAAGTCAGATAGTAAGAATTTGTAACATTTTCTTTGACATCAAGGGCTGTTTTTTCAATATTTTTATTAGCTATGAGTTTCGCAAGCCTTGCTGTCCGGATACCAATATAGTATTGCCCGCTAAAAATAAGCTGTGAAAGTTGAATTTTAGCCGTTGACTGATCGTCCATTTCAATTGAGGTTGGCGAACCCTGCGATTGCATGATACTTATCGCTTTAATGGTCTCAAAGTCACCCTGATCCATGGCATCAATATTCACTCCCTGACTTGTTAAAAGTTCTATCATTGCTAATGGGTCAGTTGTTTGAGCATCTCCCCCAAGACCAAATTCGAGTGAATAATTGAAATATGTTAAATAGTCAATTGTGGCATTAACTTGTGGAAGACCATTGGCAATCGTTTCTTTTAGCTTTTCATCGGAAGCAACAAGATCAAACCTGGCGTTTTTCAACGATTTGTTGTTTTGCAGGGCATACTCCCGTGCCTCCTTTAAAGAAAGCTCCATTGGTTTTTCCTGTGCAAACACAATTACACCGGATAAAATTAACAATAATATGACATTGAATATTTTAAACATAATTATATTTTTATTATTTTAAAACTTTTTGCAATTAATTAGTTTTCATTGTGATAATATTTCTCAATAATCTTTAAACCTTTATCAGTACAGATTCCACGCAGATATGGTAAAAAAATGGTTTGGAAAAAATCTTTCTGGCAGAATCCGTTTGATTCGGAAGAAACATCATGAAAAAAATCCATTGTATGATGAATAAAAAGGTTAGCAAGATCAGGATTAATATTTTTTGTAAAAACACCTTCATTCAGTCCTCTTTTAAGAATGGTATAAGATATTTCATAATTCCTGATTTCGCCTTTGCCACGTATCTTATCATACACAGTTTTGTGATATTTTTTTAAATCCTCAAAAAAATTTGGATTCATCTTTTTCATGGCCTTTTCTTTCAGTTTGCCAAAATTAAACAGCGCCTCAATGACATTTTCTGATTCGGCAATAACCTCAAGAATTTTTGTTTTATTTTCATTTGCAGATAACAATATGCAGTTATAGAGTAAATCATTTTTATCCCTAAAGTTTTCATAAATAGTTCGCTTGGAAATACCCATATAACCAGCAATATAATCCATTGTTACCGGTCTGATACTTTCTTTTGAAAACAATTCTGCTGCTGTCTGTATGATTTTTTCCCGCATTTCCATTTTTTTATTTGAGATTGCAAATGTGTGAAAACTTTTATTAACGAAAAAGTTTTTTGCAGAAAAAATATTGTGTTGTATAATATAGATTGCATCGGTTTCGCTTAATTAGTGGCTGTCCATAAAGTCCCCTACCTGCGTTACGCTCCATTTGGTACTTATAACGCTGCCGGGCGCATGCACGCCGGCAGGTTTAGCCCTAAAACCCGGAAAGCTTGTTAAAAAACAGTTAATTTTTACCGCCTTGTCCGGGTTGTGGTATCAACAAAAAATATTTAACCTTTTTTTCGTACATTTGAACCAATAAAAATTAGCATGAAAAATATACTATTTGGATTGGCTTTTTTAATTCAAACATCGGTTTTCTGCCAGGAATATACGATTAGCGGCTATGTCAAAGATAAAAACAGTGGTGAAGACCTCATCGGAGCCAATATCATGGTCAAAGGAACGACCACCGGAACAATAACAAATACATATGGTTTTTATTCTCTTAAATTAGAGAAAGGGACTTATACCCTCCTTGTCAAATTCATTGGATATAACCCAAAAGAATTTCAGGTTGATTTACAAAGTAATAAAACCATTAATATAGAGCTTGATGTAAAAGAAACACAACTCGAAAGTGTCACAGTTACCGGTGAAAAAAGCAACCGGAACGTCATCTCATCCGACATGGGAACAACTCAAATGACTGGTATGACAGTTAAAAAGGTTCCTGTGCTCATGGGCGAGGTCGATCTTATCAAAACACTGCGACTTATGCCGGGGGTAAAATCTACCGGTGAACTCAGTTCAGGAATGAGTATCCGCGGTGGTGCAAGGGACCAGAACCTCCTTCTTTTGGACGAAGCAACAGTGTATAATGCTTCACATCTGGGAGGAATATTTTCCGTTTTCAACAACGACGCTATTAAAAATATAGAACTCTACAAAGGTAAAATACCGGCCAGTCATGGCGGAAGACTCGCTTCGCTTATAGATATACGCATGAAAGACGGAAACATGAAAAAATATACCGGTTCAGGCGGAATTGGTCTAATCTCAAGCAGATTGACTGTTGAAGGGCCAATAGTAAGAGATAAAAGCTCATTTATTGTCTCCGGAAGAAGAACATACATGGATGCAATCATCAAACTGGCAGGAAAAATATCAGAAAATGATCAGATTGAAGAATTTCCATTTCATTTTTATGACCTGAATCTTAAAACAAACTATAAAATCAATCAGAACAACAGGCTATACCTGTCAGGATATTTTGGCCGCGACGTTTTCTCCTTTGCCTCCGGCGACGGGAACGATACAAAGTTCAACTGGGGAAATTATACAGGAACAATTCGCTGGAACCATATTTTTAATACCCGCCTGTTTTCTAACTTTACTATACTTGCCAGCAATTATGACTATTTGTTAAAAAACAAAATGACAATAGGACGGGAAAAGAAAGAATTTGCTTTTGAATTTGACGCTTTTGTTAAAGATTATTCGGCAAAAGCTGATTTCGGATATTACTTAAACAAAAATAACACCCTCAACTTCGGATTTGCAACCACCTATCATGACTTCAATGTCGGCAGTGTAAACGGAAGACAAGATACAATTGCGTTTGACTTTAAACTTCCTAAAATATATAGTATTGAAAGCGTTTTTTATCTGAGTAACCGGCACAAAATCTCTGACAACATTATTGCAAAATATGGTTTACGGTATTCTCTGTTTCAGAATATCGGCAAAGCCACAGTAAATATCATAGATGAGAATTATAACATTACCGGTGAAAAAAAATTCAAAAGGGGTGAAATCTATCATACCTATCACGGCTTTGACCCGAGGGTGGGTATAAACTATATTCTTTCGAAAAAACACGCTGTTAAAGCAGGATACTCGCGGACTCGCCAATATCTGCTCATTGCCTCAAACTCCCGGACAGGTAATCCCTTAGATGTCTGGATTTGTGCTAATCCTAACATCAAACCTCAAATCAGCGATCAATTCAGTCTGGGATATTTCAGGAATTTTCTGGAAGATCAACTGGAGTTTTCGGTTGAAACCTATTATAAAAACATGCAAAATCAGGCTGTTTTCAAAGCATTTGCACAACCACAGTTTAATCCTGATATTGAAGAAGACCTGCGTTTTGGAAAAGGAAGAGCCTATGGTCTTGAGCTGTTGCTGAGAAAGAAGACAGGACGACTATCTGGCTGGGTCGGTTACACGCTGTCACGGTCTGAAAGAAAAATTAAAGATATCCAGGAAAAAAGCTGGTATCTGTCTCCATATGATTCACCGCATGACTTTACCATTGTAGCAATGTACAGCATCTCCAAACGAACAGATATAACGGCAAACTGGACATTTAAATCCGGTCGTACCCTGACTGCACCGGCCGCAAGGTATGAATACGGTAATTTAATCCTTCCTTATTATGCCGGTCGAAACAAAGACAGAATGCCACATTATCACAGACTGGACTTAGGGGTTACAATAAAAGGGAAAGAAAAGCCGGGTAAAAAATTATACGGCGAGTGGGTGTTTTCTGTTTATAATGCCTATGGCCGAAAAAATGCAGATGCCATTTATTTTGAACAGGACAGCGACAATTATTACAAAACCAGCGCCATGCGGACAACATATTTTACCCTGTTTCCATCTGTGACATATAACTTTAAATTTTAATTCAAATGCAAAATTTCCAAACATGAATATTCGAAAACTAATTTTATGTATCATCATCCCGGTTATTGTCGTCTGCTGTGCTGATGAAGAAATATCATGGGATGTTGAAGAGGCGCCCGAAATGCTTGTTGTTGAAGGACGAATAACGAATGAAATAAAAACACATACCATCATGCTATCAAAAACAGCAAATTATTTCTCAAACGAAAAGACGCCTGTTGTCTCAAACGCTACAGTCTCGATTTCAAGTGGAGCAACATACATTACTTATCAGGAAACTCCCCCAGGAACAGGAATATATGAAACTGTGAATGAGGTTGGAGGTACGCCTGGTAATACCTATACGGTTGATATCAATTTAAAGGAAGAGATAAGTGGTTTGTCACATTACTCAGCTACTTCAGAAATGCAGCCCGGGCTTGTACTTGATAGTATTGAGGCGTTCATTTATGAAAATCCGTTTTATACAGAAGAGGGAGTGACTGATTCACTTTTAATCGTAATTGTTGCTTATGGTTTTGAACCCAAAGAAATTAATAATATCTACCAGTTGAATCTCTACAAAAACAACCAGCTCATAAACGATACAATTGATGAAACGTATTTAATCAGGGATAGTGAAGAATTTGAAGGTTCATATGTCAATACTTTTTACTTTTTTGAAGAATTTAAAGAAAACGATACCGTTGGCTTCGAAGTATTAAGCGTAGATGAGGGTTACATGCAATTTATCACCGGGGTAAACAATCTTGCCAACCAATCAGTAGATCCGTTTGATTTGTCCGGGCCACCTGCAAATGCCATTGGTAATATCGAACATGGCAAGGGAATTGGCTATTTCCTTGCTTCACAGGTGAGTCGTGTTTCAACCCTTGCTATTGATTACAGCAGGATTGAATCGGCAGACACAAAACTAAAGATTGAAATAAAAATGAACGACTATTTACTCAATAAATAAAAAAACACGTGAGAACATATTCTAACATGAATTATGTGGTTCTACAAGAACTTAAATAGTACAATTAATAAAGTAATAATGGTAAAACCAATGCTCATAAAACGGAACATCATTACAAATTTTGAGTTCATATCCTCGAAACGCTTATCAACGGCTTCAAAACGTTTTTCCATCATTTCAAAACGTTTATCAACAGCTTCAAAACGTTTATCAACAGCTTCAAAGCGTTTATCCATCATTTCAAAGCGTTTCGAGGAGATCGGAAGAGCACACGTCTGAACTCC
>CAZVTW010000171.1:0-10805 GCA_964629805.1 uncultured Bacteroidales bacterium
TACAACATGGTAGATTCAATTAAGGATGTCCCTTTATTCCGCTCTTTTGTTGATATTGTCTCCATGCTTGTCAACGGATACTATGTACATGGAAAATTTGAATATGGTCCTTATTTTAAAACATTTAGTTTCAATCCAATTGAGGGCTACAGGTTTCGCATAGGCGGAAGGACAAGCAATGATTTCAGCACGAAAATCATGTATAATGGCCATTTTGCTTACGGAACAAAAGATGAACGGTTCAAATACGGACTTGGATTCCTGTATATGTTTAATAAATCGCCCCGGGAGTCTGCCGGATTTCAATATAAAAATGACATTGAACAACTTGGTAAAAGTATTAATGCTTTTACGGAAGATAATATCCTGGGTTCAATCCTCAGCCGTAATCCTAATGATAATTTACTGATGGTAGAGGAATACAGTGGCCATTACGAAAAGGAATGGTTTCTCGGGTTTTCCAATAAAATTCATATGTCACACAGACAAATAAATGCTTCCGAAAATATCCCTTTTCGGATCCCTGAAAGCCAAAATCTGAAAAAATTAACATCATTTGAATTAACCCTGAATACACGATATGCGCTCAACGAAAAATTTGTTTATGGTGAATTTGAACGCGTTAGCCTGGGTTCAGAATTTCCGGTTGTTAACCTGGATTTGACAGCAGGACTGAAAAATATTTTTGGAAGTGATTACGCGTATTACAAGGTACATTTGAATGTTTCGCATCACTTTGATTTTAACCCGTTTGGATATATGAAATACAGCATAGATGCCGGCCGGATTTGGGGACAAGTACCTTTTCCCCTGCTGAGGCTTCACGCGGGTAATGAAACATATACACTAGACCCATATGCTTTTAATATGATGAACTACTACGAATTTGCCAGTGACAAATATGCCAGCCTGTATATTGAACATAAGTTCCAGGGACGTTTCCTGAATAAAATCCCGCTCATTCGCAAGTTAAAATTTCGTGAAGTAGTTCACGGGAAAGCGCTGATTGGAGGCATGGATAATAAAAACAAGCAAAAAATAATGGAATTCCCTTCTACACTGAATTCTCTCAGCAAACCTTATATTGAGGCTGGCGTTGGCATTGAAAATATTCTTAAAGTTTTCAGAATAGATGCTCTGTGGAGGTTTTCCTACCTGGATCATCCTGATATTGAAAAGTTTGGACTTCGCGCTTCAGTCCAGGTTATCTTTTGATTTCCTTCTTTCCTTTTCATGACAAAAATATGACATTCTTTGACATGGTTTGACCCCCTGTTGACATATGGTTAAACTTCCTGTGGTACTTTTGTAGTATATATTTTTATTATTATTCATCTAAATTTATAAGTCATGAAAGTACACGTTTTAGTAATGAGTTTTGCATTGGTTTTAATGGTAACTGTAAATATTACCTCAAATGCAACTGAAATAAAAACTGATAATATCAGTGATGAAAAAACACTAAGAGAAACAATCTCAGAATTCATCCAATTTCCTTATTCCTTTATGGACGAAAAAACAAAAAAAGTATCTGTTAAATTTTTGGTTGATGCAGAAAGTAAGGTAAAAGTACTGACAGTAAGCGGAGACAATCTCTTCCTGGCCAAACACATCAAAACCAAACTTGATGGAAAACTATTAAAAGTAAACGATACACTTCTGGGGAAGAAATATTCTGTTGATATTCTATTTGAATACTATGAGTAAATGGGTCGTTCGTGGGGTGTTTAATTTTCAATTGAATAAAGAGAAATGGGTTTGCTGTGAATTTTTATCCGGATTGATAACCAGCTGAAAATTCACAGCTCCCGTTTATAAGAATTACAAGTTATTATTCAGGTGTATAATTTAACAAAAAGATTCCTCCCCCCTCATAGTTGCCTGATAGCCAGAATCTCATACCATGTTGCTAAATTGTTAAGATTATAACTACTATAATTAATCCTTACATCATGAAAAAAAAATCAATTATGCTCATATTGATATTAATGATAATAACTATCAATGTGAATTCCACGAATCTAAAAATGAGACGTGTTATAAACCTGCAGGGCAGATGGAAAATAATGACCGGGGATAATCTGAAGTATGCCCAACCGGGATATGATGATACTGACTGGGAAAAAATTTATGTTCCCGGAGAGTGGGAAGACCAGGGGTATTGGAATTACAATGGATTTGCCTGGTACCGAACCAAATTTGAAATATCAGAAAAATATCATTCATCATGTCTCTACCTGGCTCTCGGATATATTGATGATGTTGATGAAGTATTTATTAACGGCCAACTCATAGGCTTTTCCGGCAGTTTTCCACCATGCTATTCAACTGCTTATAATTCTGGTCGTTTATATCCTATTCCAGCCGGTTTACTGAACTATGATGAGACAAATGTTATCTCAGTCCGTGTATTCGATTCTCATGGTGAAGGCGGCATAGTCGATGGACGTGTTGGCATTTATGAATATCCTGTAAAATTTCCATTAATTTTTAATTTACATGGTTTATGGAAGTTCAACATAGGTGATGAACTAGACTGGAAAGATACGGATTTTGATGATTCCGGCTGGTGGGATGTTGTCGTACCGGGCGAATGGGAAAAACAGGGTTTTAAAGATTATGACGGATTTGCCTGGTACAGGAAAAGGTTTGTTTTGCCTCATCAATTTTCCGGAGAAAACCTTGTCCTTATCATGGGTAAGATAGACGATTTCGATGAGGTCTATCTCAATGGCAAACGTTTGGGAAATTATCACAACAAATCTTTTGAACCGTATACCATAGATTCCAGGTATGATTATAATGATATAAGAACGTATTATCTGACTGAAGATAAATTGCGAAAAGGTAAAAATGTTATTGCAGTCAGGGTATTTGATAAGGGCAGGCGCGGAGGAATTTACCACGGGCCTGTTGGTTTTTCGAAACAAAAAGAATTTGTCGGTTTCTGGAGAAGACAATGAATCAAAAAATGCACCGTATAACAGGACAGACCGGAAGAATGCCGTTCATATCCCCAAACTCATAAAGATGATTTTACATCCGGGTTTTTGATTGTAATTGATAATTACAGTATTTGTCTAATTTTTTTAACCTTTATGAGCAGCTGAAAGACGAACTATACTTCAGGAAATAACAAAAAAACTATTGAGGTATAGGAATATCCAATTATCACAACTGATGGCCATCTTTTTCTGTCATTTTTTTTGAAACTGAATTTTTATAAATCTTTTTCAGAAAGATATACAAAAAAATTGCAGCCACAGGTGAAAAGGCTACCAGCCATACAGCATTGTCAAGATACAATGCACGTAGTCCGACTATAAAAACAGTTAAACACACAAAAACGATAAAAAGATAAAGACTTATTTTTAATTCATAAAAAGGAGGCAGAGGGAATTGTTTATTATTTTCCCGGACATATTTTTCAAGAAAAGGTACTTTATAAAACCAGTGATAAATGATATGAATAACCGCCCAATAGGCAAAAATGATAAAAAGACAGTCACTTACCCAGTGTGAAGCAGACATAGCCCGTGAGACAAGCATCAAAACAGACAGTGCAACAGACAGAAATCCGGTTACCCGGCCCAACAATTTAATTATTGGCTTATTTCCGGGACTGACAAGCAAATAAGCCAGCGCCATAAAAGTAAATACAGTTGCAGTATGTCCGCTGGGAAAACTTCCCCTGAAAAAACCATCAGCTACGAAATAAGGGCCAAATTCATACCAGTGGCTATAATCCATGTCTCCTGCAAAAACTTTATAGGGTCTGGCCCTTCCGAGAAACCATTTAATTGAATGGACGACAAATACAGCGCCGGTCAGAGTGGTGATAACAATAAAACCTGCGTAATGCCTTCTTCTGGCAAGCATATTTCGAAAAGCAGGACGGCTATGAAGAAATAACTGTATGTCGAAAAGTCTCTTTCCGGGCTTAGAGTAACGGATTTCCTGGAACCAGGCCAGAAAGTATATGATTGCCACAATCAACAGAAAAAAAATAGCAAAATCACCCCCGCCGATCATCTCCAGCTCAAAAACCGAATTTGCCATAAAATCTTTCAGCCAGTCTATTTTATGCTGATGCAGATAAAGTGTCCAGTCATAATCATGTGGTGTGATAAACCACATAGCACAAACACCACACAAAATAATGAGGATTAAACTTATCAGGCTATTATTTGTGCATATCTTTCTCCTGCTATAAACCATTTTGCCAAAAAAAATATCTGAAACGGCAAAAATGGTTAAAATAAATGAAAGAAAAAATGATTTTCGTATTTTATCATTCGGTCATTTCACTGTATTGTTTGGCATCCATCAGGTCATCAAGTTCTGATGTATCAGCAACCTGAATTTTTATGAGCCAACCGTCTTCATAAGGTGATTTGTTGACTATTTCCGGATTATCTGCAAGTTTGGGATTAACTTCAATGACCTTACCGGACACCGGAACAAACACATCAGCAACTGTTTTGACAGCTTCAATTGTACCAAAAGGACTTTCCTTGTCAAGTTCTTCTCCTTCGGTTTCTATTTCTACAAATACAATATCGCCAAGTTCCTTTTGCGCAAAATCCGTAATTCCTACATAAGCAGTATCATCGCTTTCGAGTCTTATCCACTCATGGTTTTTAGTGAACTTTAAATTTTCAGGTGCATTCATCTTTTCGTGATTTAATGATTCAGGATTTCAAAATTAGTATTATAAGACAAGTAAAAAAAATATTCCTTTTGTTTTTTCTAACAATTCTAAAATTCTTTTTGGATTTTTTATTGTAAAGTTCAGCCTGGCCTGTTATTATCCTGCTTGCTTTTTTGTTGAAAGCAGCCCGCAAGCAGCATCAATATCTCTGCCTCTTGACCTCCTTATGGTTGTTAAAACACCTCTTGCATTCAACTCATCTCCGAACCATTGCATTTTAGCCTCATCACTTGCTTTGAAAGGAACTCCGGGAATATTATGAAATGAAATTAAATTTACCCGGCAAGGGATGTGTCTCAACAATCTTGTCAATTCTTTTATATGTCTGATGGTGTCATTCATTCCGCTGAACATGATATACTCAAAAGAAATTCTTCGCTGCCCACTAAAATCATATTTTTTGACCGTATCGATAATATCCCGGATGGAATATCTTCGAGCAACGGGCATCAAATCAATCCTTTCCTTTTCAAAAGGTGTATGCAGGCTTATCGCAAGATGGCAATCACTTTTCTCCAAAAATTCAATCATCCCCGGAATAATTCCAATGGTTGACACCGTAATCCTCCGTGGCGACATCTCTAACCCATATGGCGCTGATAGTATTTCAGCGCTTCTGAGAACATTGGCTGTATTATCGAATGGTTCGCCCATGCCCATATACACAATATTAGTCAGACTATCACTTTCCGGAAGGTTAATGATTTGATTTAAAATCTCACCTGCCGATAAGTTAGCCTGAAATCCTTGTTTACCGGTCATACAGAAATGACAACCCATTTTACAACCCACTTGTGATGAAATGCACAAAGTAGCGCGATTCTTATCGGGGATAAAAGCTGATTCAATGTATTGCCCTTTTAATGTCGGGAAAAGATATTTTTTTGTCCCGTCCTTTGACACGGAAACTTTCTCTGGGGGTTTTCCGCCAATTAAAAAATTGTCAGATAGTACAGCCCTGTTTTTTTTTGAAATATTGGTCATCATATCAAAAGACCGGGCTTTCTTTTTGTACATCCATTCTGTTATCTGGCTGGCAGTATAACCCGGCAAGCCAAGTGTTTTTATCAATTGTTTCAGCTCAGGTTGTGTTTTTCCCAGGAGAATCTGTTTATTGTCCATCTTTATATATTTTGGAAGGGATATTTTTTTTGATTCAATCGTACAAATATACAAACCCTTCATCATTTTTACAGAAATAAAAAATGTATAAATGAATCCACTCTTAAAAGTCCGGTTCCCGCCAAACTTTGCGTTGACTTTTACGAAAATCTTACTTTCAGGAGTGGACTGATAAATAATTTATTGTAACTTTATAGGTCAAATGTAACTCATACTATCATATGAATTTTTTTCAGCCATTTTTTGAACATAATTATTATATGGTTCTTTTTATTTCTCTGTTACTACCCTATGGTTCATATTCCCAGGAAAATGTGAATGATTGGGAGAATCCGCAGATGACAGCTATCCGGAAAGAACCTTCAAAATCAGATTTTATACCTTTTCAGACAAAAGAAGCTGCGTTAAGCTATGACAAAAATCAATCAGACTTTTTTATTGACCTGAACGGGACCTGGAAGTTTTTATGGGTAAAGTGTCCGGCGGACATCCCAAAAGGATTTTACAGGAAACGCTACAAAGACAGACAGTGGGACTCTCTTGAAGTTCCCTCCAACTGGCAAATAAAAGGATTTGGGAAACCAATTTATACAAATATCAAACATCCTTTTCCGGCTCATCCTCCGTATATTCCGGCTGACAATAATCCGGTCGGTTTATACAGGAGATATTTCACCGTTCCGGCCAGCTGGGAAAATAAGCAGGTCTTTATCCATTTTGATGGTGTACAATCTGCCTTTTATTTATATGTCAATGGCAAAAAAGTTGGTTACAGCCAGGGCAGCATGACACCGGCAGAATTTAACATCACCGGATATTTGAAATCCCGTAAAAACACCCTGTCAGTCCAGGTTTTCAGGTGGTCGGACGGAAGTTACCTTGAGGACCAGGATTTTTGGCGACTTAGTGGTATTTACCGGGATGTATACCTGTATGCAGCTCCTGATATACATATCAGAGATGTATTTGTCAGACCGAATCTTGATCCCAATTATCATGACGGGTACTTAACTGCAGAAATCAATATTGTTAAATTCTCCGGGACAGATGTTTTTTACACCGGAAATACAATTGTTGAATTACAGAACGATAACAACAATATCATATTTACAGATACCATTTCCTGGGAAATTCGTGACAACGGAAAGTCAGAGACAACAGTCAATCTGATTAAGAAAGTCACATCTCCACAAAAATGGAGCGCTGAAGCCCCTCATCTGTATCACTTGTCTGTTCAACTCCTTGACAGTGCAGGAAAAACTTTGGAAGCAACAGCCTTCGAAACAGGTTTCAGATCGGTTGAAATCGAAGACGGGTATTTGTTGGTCAACGGCCTTCCAGTTTATATCAAGGGAGTGAACCGCCATGAGTTTGATCCTGTAAACGGCAGGTATGTTTCAAAAGCGCTCATGGAACAAGATATCAGACTGATGAAACAACATAATATCAATGCGGTGCGCACATCCCATTATCCGAATGCCCCAGAATGGTACCGTTTATGCAACAGATATGGCCTTTATGTCATGGATGAAGCCAACCTCGAAAGTCACGAATTGCGACCTCGTCTGGCAAAAGATTCAACCTGGAAAAAAGCACATGTTGAACGAGCCGTAAACATGGTCATGAGAGATAAAAACCATCCTTCTGTTATTATCTGGTCTTTGGGCAATGAAGCCGGTCTTGGAAACAATATTTTTGCTATGGCCGATACGATAAAAAGAATTGATCCTTTCCGCCCGGTTCATTATGAAGACAGAAACAACAGGTATCCGCGTACAAAAGAACTTCCGGAATTTGATATCATCTCCAATTTTTATGTTACACCGGAAGATATGATCAGTTTACGTCAAATGGACGAATCCCGGCCTGTCATTATCGCTGAATATGCTCATGCTATGGGAAACAGTGTTGGCGGATTGACTGATTATTGGAACACTATTTATCAAAATCCAGGCCTCCAGGGTGGATTTATATGGGACTGGGTAAGTCAGGGATTACAAAAAACAAACGAAAAGGGCTACGTCTACTGGGCTTATGGAGGCGATTTTGGCGATACACCCAATGATGGCCCCTTTTGCCTGAATGGACTGGTTTTTCCGGACAGAACACCAACACCTGCTTTGCATGAAGTGAAAAAAGTGTACCAGGGCATTCAGGTAATTCCCATTGACTTGAAGAAAGGGAAATTGATAGTAAAAAATAATTATCAATTTAAAAATCTCCGGGAATTTAATCTGTATTGGAAACTCACAGTATCGGGAGAGACATTAGACAGCGGAATGATTGATGATGTAGATATCAATGGTGGTCAGGCAATGAATATTATCGTTCCTTTTACATCTCCCATTCTGAAATCAGGCGGACATTACTGCCTTGATTTATCTTTCAGGTTAAAAAAAGATTGTTTGTGGGCGCCAAAAGGATTCGAAGTAGCCTGGGAACAGCTCGAAATTCCATATGTTTTGCCTCCCCCGGCAAAAAATAGATTGGATTCAACTGAAATTGTCAATATTAACACACATGGAAATACACTGGCGCTCGGCGCTCATCAGACAAAACTATTGTTTGATACCGATATACCGCAGCTGTCTTCATTTAAAATAAACGGAAAAAATATCCTTGCCGGTTCACCCCGTTTAAATTTTTGGCGACCGCCAACAGATAATGATCGCAGGGATAAAAACGGATATATTGCCTGGAAAGACCAGGGCCTGGATAAATTGCTTCGTCACACAACCCTGTTCACTCATAAAAAGCCGGATGACGGTACACATGCAGTTATACATCATTATTTACTGACTGATTCGGCAACAGACAGGAAATGTTTTGAAGTCAGGATGGAATATACCCTGTTTGGAGACGGACATGTAACCATTGACTGCCGGTATTCACCCGCCTCTCATATAAAAATACTCCCGAAGGCCGGTATACAAATGCAGGTCACCGGTGATTTAAATGTCATGAACTGGTATGGCCGCGGCCCGCACGAAACATATCCTGACAGGAAGGTAAGCGGCAGGTATGGTTTGTATGAAATGCCGGTTGAAAGTCTGTTTACACCATACATTGTTCCGCAGGAGAACGGTAACCGTAGCAATGTTAAGTGGTTAACAGTAAATGATACCAATGAACAGGGATTATATATTGATGTTGATCATGATTTTCACTTCAGCGCCTATCAATATACAGATACTAACATTGAAGAAGCAAAGCATACTATTGACCTGCAAAAAGAGCATTTCATCACTCTGAACATCGATTTTGGACAAAATGCACTCGGTACAGCAAGTTGCGGACCCGGATACAGAGAAGAGTACTTGTTGAAGGCCAAAGAAAACCGCTTCATCATTAGAATTGTTCCATTTGAAAGGGACAGAGAAAATACGGTCGAAATAATCAGGAGCCAGGAGTTTCCCGGAACAAGTGTATTTATTCCTGCCCCGGTTATTCAGGCAGAAAACCAGTCAGGTATATTCAACAAACCGAAACAAGTCAGTCTGGCAGGAAAAATACAAGATTTGGAAATCAGATATACAACAGATGGTTCCGAACCTGGCAAACATTCACCACTTTATACCGGGCCTTTTATCATACAGAAATCTACGCTGATTAAAGCCATCGCTTATAAAGGAAAAGATTCGGGATTTGTGGCTGAGAAGTATTTTCCCTTTACACCATGCAAAAAAATCACATACAATAGTGCATTTTATAAAGACTTTGATGGAGACAGCCAATGGGCGTTGGTTGACGGAAAGCATGGAACCGCCGGAAATCCGAAATTGAACTGGGTTGGTTTTGAGCATCATATGGATATAGATATTGGCCTGAATCAACCACAGGAGATAGAATCTGTCACCCTCAGATTTTTACAGGACAAATGGATTATTTTTGCCCCAAAATCAATAAAAATAGCTGTTTCAAAAGACGGTGAACATTTTAAAACTGTATGGCAACAAACCCTTGAGGCAGAATCATATGCCCGAAAAGATACAAACCTTATCGTTCCCGTAAAGGCAGATATACAAACTGCAGAAACGAAGTATATTCGGTTATATGCTGAAAACTGTGGAAAAGCGCCTGAATGGCACCGTTCAGCCGGAAAAAAGACTGCCATTTTTATTGATGAAATTGAGATTGAGGCGAAATAATAAATTACTCTTTACCTCTTCATGACACTTCAATTATAAAAATTCAACAGGTGATGTAGTTAAAAAAGAAGAGTTTACATATTCTTTATTACAAAACCCGAATAAAATCTATGGCAATAGGGTAACTAAACTATCTTTAATGCATCCATTAGTGCAATACTCTCAGATGTACATGTCCATGCAATTTCAATGATGAGGGATAAAAATATGCTATCTTACCCGGTTGAAGAGACACAATTAAAAGTTGAGCATGGTACTGAGGTTTTACCTCAGGGAAATTAATAAGATATAAAGACTTTGGTAATGGTATTTTCAAACCACGCCAGGAAAAGATTATTGAGACAGGAAATCCAATTGCCAATTTTGCTCAATCGTACATTGATGCTTCCGGTTTTTATTGCTTCAGAATCATACCAACCAGAAGTTCATTTTGAAAACTATGATGCATCAGGAAATTTATTAGAAGCAAAAAAAATCAATGATATAAACATCTCCTACATCCGGGGCTACAACAACACCCTGCCAATAGCCAAAGTTGATAACGCAAACTATTCTGAAATAGCCTATACAAGCTTCGAAAATGTAAGTTTTTCCGTAGGCGCTGAAGATGCAGATAGCTGGGATGTTGAAATGGGAAGTACGACTTTTGGAAGTTACTCAGGTAAAAAAAACTATTCCGGACCTGGCCTTGAAACAATTAATACCATTCCTGCCGGTGATTATATCATTTCTGTTTTCATCAGAGCACAGGTATTAAGGCATTGAAAAAAATAAACTGGCCATTTATTAATATTCTTTTTCCTTTTGGCTACGTTAAAAAAAGT
>CAZVTW010000172.1:0-10803 GCA_964629805.1 uncultured Bacteroidales bacterium
ACAAAGTCAAAAATCCGGTTCCCGGCGGGTTAACGGATTATTTAAAGATATCTTTGAAACACTCAACCTGAATACCTTCAAACGAATCGGTCCCTTTATCATTATTGTGTTTTTCTATTTTGTCATCAGATTGCATGTTTTAAAAGATGTGCCCCATCATATAAGATATGATACCAATATGACGCCTGTTATTTATCTCTTCACTCAGATAACCGCCTGGTGGCATTACATATGTTCATGGTTTGTACCGGTAAATCTGATTGCTGACAACAGCAATTATCCAATTTTCAAGTCAATTTATGAACCTCAGGTGCTTTTGGCCATCGCAGGCTGGATTGTTGTTGTTTTTTTTCTGAGCGTTCACTATAAAAAGCATTCATATCTGATGTTTTGTACACTTGCAGCATTAACATTGATTTCACCCACTTCATCCGTCATTCCATTGGCGGAAATGGTTAACGAGCTGCGACCCTATTTGCCCATTGCTGTTTTATCTACGGTGTGGATAGTTCCCACCCTGCGCTATGCTTGTGCAAAACGATCGCGCGAAAAATATCTGTTTTTCTCAGGGGTGGCCCTTTTTCTGATTGCATTGGTTTTGCTAACCGTTCAACGTAACAAAGTGTTTCAAACGGAAAAAGCATATTACCGGGACATTATCGATAAATCTCCCTCCAAGCGGGCATATGTAAACTATGGGTTGACTTTTTCACCACAGCAGGCGGATTCAGCTCTGTATTATTATCAGAAAGCACTGGAAAAAAATCCGAATTGGGCTATCACACATATCAACCTGGCCACGATTTATGAGGTACAAGGCGATTCTGCAAAAGCTCTGTATTATTATAACCGGGCGGTTGCAAGCGGACAGTACACGGGAATGGCGTTGGCTTATCGCGGCGGGTTTTATCTTCAGCAAAAAAACTATCCACAGGCACTCGCAGATTTAAATATTGCCGTACGTAAAAGCGTTGATAAATATCCCATCTACCTCAAATTAGCCAAAGCCTATGCGGGAATGGGGCAGTGGAATAATAGCTTACAGTATACACAAAAATGTTATGAATTGAATCCTCAGGAAACCGAATATCAGATTACAGATATTACACAACCGTTCTGGGAACGGCAGGATAACTATGAAAATGGTATTCATTATTATCAACATCTGCTAAACATGTATCCGAATCGTTGGTGGTTATACCAAAACATCGGTAATTTAGCTCGGTTACTTGGCAAGGAGGAATTAGCTGATAAATCATTGAATACGGCCGTACGATTGAAAAGCAATTAGAATTTAAATGGGATCAGGGTAATGAAAAAGTTGACCTTATCGGTAATTATGCCGTCCTTGAATGAAGAAGAAAATATCAAAGAAGCAATCTGTTCCACTTTAAGTGCATTTGATTTTCATGACATCGATGGTGAGATCATTGTAGTCAATGATGGTAGTACGGACCAGACGAGAGAAATAGTCGAGACCATTTTCGGGAACAATCATCGGCTACGATTAATTAATCACAAAAAGTCCACGGGGGTTGGTTATTCTTTTTTCGATGGTGTGCAGCATTCAAAGCGAGATATTGTCGTCATGTTTCCGGGAGATAATGAAAACGACCCTGTCGACGCATTGAATTATATTCATATTCTGGATCAGGTGGATATGGTCGTTCCGTTTATACATAACAGCGAAGTCAGAAACCGCTGGCGGCGTTTGATCTCTTCGCTATATCGGTTTATCATCAACATTTCATTTGGTGTTCAGTTTCATTATACCAATGGAACCGTATTTTACAATCGGCACATTTTAAAGGATATTCAATTGGAAAGTTCGGGCTTTTTTTACCAGGCTGAACTTTTGATTAAATTAACCCGCAAAGGCTATTTGTTCGCTGAAGTCCCGAATTTTTTATCCCTGCGCTCAGCCGGCAAGTCCAAAGCCATATCACTTTTTTCATTTGTAAAGGTTGTTAAGAGCTATCTGAAATTATTTTTAGAAATTCATATCAAGCGCATTGAGACACAAAAGGATTATCGCAAGTTGAATCCATTATCTGTTTCGTATAAAAAATGTGAAAAAAACTATGCATAACTTTAGCATTAAATATGTATATCCCATTGGCAATCTAATATGCCGACGTCTCTTTAGGCGCTCGGTTGGGTACCGAGCATTTATTCAATTACAAAAGCATTTATGTGTTGGATTGGTAGGAGCTATTCTAAACTATGTTTTATTTAATTTACTCAAAATAAACCTGATATCGACAATTTGGGCAAATACGATTGCCAATGTTATCGTTGTATTGACAACATTTTTTTTGCAAAAATATTATACGTATCAGGTGAGTCACAACTCGATTCGGCAACCGATTCTGTATGTTCTAAATTCAGTGGTTTATTATCTTTTGGATACCGTCATACTGGTGATATTAATTGATTACGTGAACCAAAATTCGTTTATCGCTAAATTTATTTCACTGGCTGTATTGGTGCCAATCAGTTTTACGTTTCAAAAATATATTGTGTTTAAAGAAAAGGAGATGACCTCAAAATGTCCGGATGTTCAACACCAATCCTGAAAAATGAAAAACCGCAAATTATTCTGGATGGTCATAAAATATTGTGGCACCAGGATAGAATTCAAGCCTGGCTTAACGGAGAACGAATTGCGCCGATTACTGTTGATTGCGCATTAACGCGGGCGTGCTCTTATCGATGTATTTATTGCTATGGACAGCTACAATCGAATATTGGGCATAATCTTTCGCGAGATGTTATATTTAAATTTTTGGATGATGCTGCCGAGATTGGTGTGAAAGCTGTTAGTTTTGTCAGTGACGGAGAAAGCGCACATTCGCCATATCTATATGATGCTATTTTACGCGGTAAGCAAAATGGGTTGGATATGGCACTGGGTACCAACGGGTTTCCATTAAAAGATAATCGGTTGCAGGATATTTTACCGGCGCTGACCTATATACGATTTAACGTATCTGCAGGTACACCGGAACGATATGCCCACATTCACGGTGTGGACCCAAAAGCGTTTTTCAAAGTTATCAATACCATTAAAAAGTGTGCTGATATTAAGCAAAGCAATAATTTGCCGGTCACTATCGGACTGCAAATGGTGCTTTTGCCCGAATTTGGTGATGATATTATGCCTTTGGCAAATTTGGGACAAAAACTTGGTGTTGATTATCTGGTCATTAAACACTGTTCCGATGATGAAAATGGTGCCCTTGGGATTGATTATGCAAAATACCATACCTGGGTTGATGTTTTAAAAAAGGCGGAACAGTTATCCACTGATCGGTACAAGGTACAGGCAAAATGGTCAAAAATTTTAAGCGGAGGTAAGCGTCGTTATACCCGGTGTTATGGCCCACCGTTTATGTTACAAATGTCCGGGTCGGGATTGGTCGCGCCGTGTGGGTTTTTCTTTAATGATAAATACCGGGAAAAATATCATATCGGCAATATTGCTGAAACATCATTCAAAGAAATCTGGCAGAGTGACCGTTATTGGCAGGTTATGGATTACATTGCCTCTGATCAATTTAATGCCGGGACCGATTGCGGCACGCTCTGTTTACAACATAAGATCAATGAATTTTTATGGGATTTAAAATCCGGAAAAGCAGTTTTGCCGGAATCAGAATCAAATCAACAAAAACCCTTGCATGTCAATTTCATTTAATGAGATATATATGAAAAGGATAAAATTTGAATCAAATAGTAAATTTTGGATGATTTTGTTGTTATCCGCTTTTGGATATTTTGTTGCATGGTATATTCTTACCTATCCATATCGGTTATTTCCCACAGATGATAATTGGTTTTTGGCGGTATTGACTAAAAAAGTAGAATTGGGTACTGATGAAATTTATCATCCGGTGTTTTTCTATTTTATGTTTTTAATTAAGACGATATGGGATTTTTTATCAAACGATATCCGCTCTGTTTTTCTGATTGCCGCACTTTTATGCAATACTGTCACTCTTGCTATACTTGCAACGATTATTTATAGACTGTCCGGAAAGTATACCTTATCGATAATCGCAATTGTATTATGGGCCTTTTCAGCATGGCCGGCTAATTACTACTTTTGGGGGTCATATACCACGATTTCAACAATGATTTTTATGCTCTCATTTTATTTGTTACTCGAGTCATATCTGTATTACAATAACAATCTTTCAAAAAGTTTCTCGTTGTTAATATTGTCGAGTATTCTGGCAGGGTTTTACGCATGGAGTACAGCATCCAGTCCACCTGTTATTCTGGTACTCTTGCTCGCTTTTGTCTTGCTTTATAATAAAAAACTATTACAAAAAAAGCGGTATTTGATTTACATCGTTCTCTTTTTCATCATTTGGGGTCTCTTTTTTGCTGTTTACCGAAAAGGGTTTATCGAACATTTGCACATCAATCTGACGACCGATCATTATAGCACCTCTATGCAAAAATTCGGTTATATCCCTGAAACACCTTTCTTCAGCTTTTTCCATGTACAAAGCGTCTATTCAAATATACTTTCGGTTTCTTTTCTGATACTGAATGGTTTATATGTGTTTTATTTGATAATAAAGTGTTGTACAAAGCAAAAGATTACAAGAGTAGAGAATATTGTTAATATTTTGCTGCTTATGGTGTGGTGTCATCTTCTGGTGATAGACTTTTTACCGTTTACGAAACTGGGACGTACACATTTTGTTATGTATCCTTTGTTTGTAACAAGTTTTATATTTTTACTTTATTTTATGTACAGACACGCTCTGCTTTTTGTCGCTAAACATCATAAATTGTATATGGGCTTACGAGTAATGTGTCTTCTTATTCTGGGCGGTGTCGTGGTCCAGAATATTCAAACAGCCCGCGAATTGATTATTGCAACCAAAAGTGCACCTGCTTTTTTAAATCAATTTATATCAGAGATAAAATTTTATACCCTGGAGGCTGATCCTCATACATATTTTATATCAGATATCTGGTTGCATGATATTCAAGTCAATCCTGTTTCGATCGAGGAATTTAATCATGTCCGTCTGACAAAAGGAGTGGAGGAAAAAACGGGGTTGATTGTTGGTCCAACGGGTAAAAATAGCGGCAGAATGTCTATAATATATCACAGAATCTTTAACGATCTTTATATGAAAGAAATACAAAATCAGCTAAATTGGGCTGACACCAAAAAGGTTATACTGCTACCTTACTATACAACTTTTCCAACCTTTGTGATGGAAGAAGAAATCATGCAGGGCCTTTATTTTGAAGGACAATTACCCGATTACCGCTCAAAATCACAGCACTTGAAGCTGCTTTTATTTTAATGAATTATGAAAACGTATATGAGACATTTATGACATTATCAATGCCAACTATATTTGCATACGCAATCATACTGTTTTTGTTTTGTCTTGGTACACATATACTGATTTGGCGAACCTGTCGGCCCGTCAAACAAATTACATCACTTTTTTTCATATTTGGAATATTACCTCTGGTGTGTGCCCTGATCTATGGTGTTGTCGCGTTAATCGATTTAAAACCGATTGACTGGATTTATATTTTTTTCCTGTATTACGCCTTTGCGGTTGTTTATATACAAACCTATCCCCCCATTCAGGCAGGTGCGCCGAGTTTACAAATTGTTCGTATGATCGGCAAATCCGGTCATCCACTTTCATTTAATAAAATACAAAGTGTCATGAATGAAAAAATTATGATTTTTCAAAGTTTGCAAGATTTAAAAGAACAAAATTTTATAAGAATCGATTCGAAAAACGAACACTTTATACTTTTAACAAAAGGAAAGATATTGGCAGATGTATTTATTTATTATCGAAGATTGTTGGGACTGGAAGAAGGGGAAGGTTGAATGCCGGGTAAAATCGAAACTAGATGGTTAATGATCATATTTTTATTGGCATATCCGTTGATCCTGTTTTTGGTTCATATGATATCTCTGCGATTAAGCAGAAAACCGATATTGTCCCGGCAAAAACATCTTGGACAAATAATTCTCATTCTGAATGGAATCTTTGTGACTATCGGTACAGGTGTGTTTAAAGCCGAAGGTATATTTATCATTTTATATGGATTTATTGTTATTAACGCGTTCGCTTATGCATATTTCCACTTTTTTAATATGAGCGAAACCGCCAGGCGAATTAAATTGCTGGTGAATATTCGCAAGAATACAATTATCAATCCACAGGATATCAAAGAAAATTATTCGCATGATCGGTCTTTAAAGATCAGGATAAAACGTTTGAAACAATGGTCTCAAATAACCGAAGAGAGCACCGGGCATTATATCCTGAAAGGTCGGCTGTTATATATTATTGCAAATTGGGTTTTTTGTTTTAGAGTACTTTTGGGTTTCGAGAACGAGCCGCCCAATTGAACAAAGTTTGCAAATGAAAGGAATAAACATGACCGCTGATGGCAAAAAGTATAAAACACTCAAAACGGGCCATATCATCCTCATTCTTTTGACTGTAACCATTCTTGTATACTCGAATTCAATCAACAATGCAATACTGGAATGGGATGATGCTTTTTATGTCAATGAGGAACCGCAAAACAAAGACTTGTCCATTCAGGGCCTGAAAGACATTTTTACATCCACCTATGTCGAGATGTATCATCCATTAACAATCATTTCGTTTGCCATTAGCTACAAGTTATGGGGACTGAACCCGGCTCCCTATCATATGTTCAATCTTGTTTTTCATCTGATAAATACAATTCTCGTCTTTTTGCTTTTATATAAAATGACAAATCGCAAGTCTATTGCAACTATTGTAGCGTTATTTTTTGCGATACATCCCATGCATGTGGAATCCGTTGCCTGGATTGCGGAGAGAAAAGATCAATTGAGTGGTTTCTTTTTGTTGAGTTGCCTGGTCAGCTATGTCCTGTACATTAAAAAAAGTTTAAAAATACGATATCTGCTTCTGGCGAGTGGCTGCTTTTTACTATCCCTGTTTTCAAAACCACAATTTGTTCTGTTGCCTCTCCTGCTATTGCTGCTTGATTATTTTTTCCAGCGCAAATTCGAATGGCGTCTGATGGTCGAGAAAATTCCGGTTGCAATATTTTCAGGCACTTTTATTCTCATCAGCTATCTTACTCAGGAAGGTATTGGTATTACTTATCCCACCGGATATCATTATACCCTTTTTGACCGCTTTTTGTTCGTCAATTATGGGTTGATGATCTATTTTGTAAAAATGATTTTTCCCATCAATCTTTCCGCCTTTTACGCCTTTCCGGACAAGGCGAACGGAATGTTGCCCATAGAATATTATATTGCCCCATTTGTTGTGGCACTGGTGATCTGGATCGTATATAAAGCAGGCAAGCATAGAAAACCATTGATATTTGGGTTTCTCTTCTACTTTATTACCATTGCCCTGGTTTTGCAATGGTTTCTCTTTGGCCCTGCAATTATTCAGGAACATTACAGTTATATTCCTTATATCGGCTTGTTTTATCTGGTCGGTTATTTCGTTGTATATTTTTACAGGCGGGTGAACGAAAAACAGAAAATATTGATTTTAGCAACTGTTATCGGCATCTCTCTCTTTTATGCAGTTTCGAGTCACCTGCGAATCAGAGTATATAAATCCGATGTCACCTGGTTTTCCGATATCGTTAAGCACAATCCGGACAGACTGCCGGATCTCCACGTTTGTCTTGGAAACGCACTTGGACGGCAGAATGACATTCAGGAATCAATTGAGCTATATACAAAAGCCATGTCTATAAGCCCCTCTCATTTTGATGCCTATTATAACCGCGGACTGGCTTTATATCATATGGGCCGATATCCGGATGCCGTAAAGGATTATGATACAGCATTATGGTTAAGTCCTGCATCCGATGCTGTTCACAATAATCTGGGTATTATATATCGCGATCTACATATGTGGGATATGGCTATTGAGGCATTTCAAAAGGCTATACAATACAATCCATCAGAGGAACTCTATCAAAATAATTTGCAGAATGCGATTGAACAGAAATCAGTTGGTGTATCGCCCACTGTTCATGAGTATGTCAACCAGAGCGTTATCTATTATCATCGGCAACATTTTCATAAAAGTATTGCAGCATGTGAAAGAGTATTGGAAATCGACCCTGATAATGCATTGGCTTATAATAATATGGGGTCGGCATATATTGAATTGGAAAAATTCGACAAAGCGGTCCAGGCCTGTCAGACAGCAGTAGAGCTGGATCCTAATACAGAATTATACTTGAACAATCTGCAACTCGCCCAAAGTCGTTTAAAAGTGTCGGGTGAGTAAAATCGTAAACATAAATGTGGAGACGACAAATGAGAAACCGTATTTATATTAGTTTAACCATGCTTTGCATAGTATTTTTAAGCTGTAAAGAAGAGAGAATAACAACGATTAAAGAATTGATTCAAGAAGAAAGTCCATCTGAAAATGATTATATTAATCAAAGTTTAGCCTATTACCAGGAAGGCAAATTTTTACAAAGCATCCAAGCCTGTGAAAAAGCGATTGAAACCAATCCCAATAACAAAATGGCCTGGAACAACATGTGCTGTGCTTATATAGCACTCGAAAATTGGGACCAGGCTATCAAAGCTGGTGAAAAGGCATTGGAAATCGATCCTTCATTCGAACTGGCCAAAAACAATCTGGATGATGCCCGAAGAAATAAAAGCGACGAGAGTAAATTAGAGATGCCGAAAGATTTGTCAATAGACGAGTATATCAATAAAAGCCTCAACTATTACGAACAGGGACATTATCTCGCCAGTATAAAAGCCTGTCAGAAAATACTGGAAATAGATGAAAACCATGCAATTGCGTATAACAACATCTGCGCTGCCTATAATGCTCTGGCGCAATATGAAAAAGCTTTGCCGTATTGTAGAAAAGCGGTAGCGTTGGACCCCGAGTCTGAATATGCCATCAATAATTTAGGGCATACACTGGAAAACCTGATCCCCCTTGAATGAAAAAATATAACGAGCGAACAATTAATTAATATTTTTCTGTAAAACCTGTTTTCCTGATTTTCTGTATAATTTTTTGATATATTCAGCGATTTGATGTGCGGACAGCCCAAATGACTGACGCATCCCGCTATTGTCTTTGATCTCATGGATAAATTGACAGGGAATGCCCAGGGATTTTAAATTCCAATTTAGGGTATGCTTTTGTTTCATTGCTGTCAATAAAGCAGCCAACCCACTGTTTATATAATGTTCTTCAACAGAGATAACAAAATCAAAATTGTACAAAATTTTTCTCAGGTATTCATCGTCAAGTGGTTGGAGCATGGGGACAGACACAACCAGGGGATACAAATTTTCATCGACAAGCATCTGATAAGCGGTAAATATTTCTGCAGAAATCGAACCGTGAAATAAAACAGCCACCTTTTCACCTTGTCTCAAAATCTGAGGTTTGGAAATATCAAATATTTCATTCTCATGAAAAACGGGCTCACCACGTTTAGCCAATCGAACATAGCAAGGTAACGTTGATTCCATTGAATATTTTGCGCACAATTTTGCTTCTATCGGGTCCATCGGTGACATGATGATTAAATTCGGTAATGTTCTCGCAATGCCGATATCTTCCACCGCGTAGTGAGTCATACCCTGCGGTGCGTATGTGACTCCACTGCCAATACCCACAAGCGTAACAGCTAGTTTTTGATAACAGATATCATTTCGTACTTGTTCATAACATCGATACAGGAGAAACGGGATGATGTTATAACAAAATACAGAAAATCCGGTCATAGCCATCCCTGCTGAAAATCCGATCATATTTTGTTCAGCCACTCCCAGATTTATATAATTATTGACATATTTTTTTCTAAAATCATCAAAAACACCCAAACCGGCATCACCGGTAATTATATAAATATCAGGTTTATTGTCTATTTCCGACAACACTGTATTGATAAAGGTATTTCTCATGCCAGATCCTCAAACGCTTTCTTTTTATGCTCATTCGTTACCCGGTAATAATGCCAAATTAATTGATCTTCCATAAATGAAACGCCTTTGCCTTTGATAGTTTTGGCAATGATTATTTTGGGCTTGCCTCCTGAATCCATGTTAAACGACTGTTTCAGCTCTTTTTTATTATGCCCATCTGCTGAAATAACATACCATCCGAATGATTGCCATTTCTCGGCAATAGGTTCGTAGGAGCAGAGCTCCGTTGCTCGTCCATATCCCTGTAGATTGTTATAATCTAAAATTGCCGTAAAATTGTCGATACCAAATTTAGAGCCAAACAATGCACCTTCCCATATAGACCCTTCTTGAGATTCTCCGTCACCAATAATCGTATATACTTTTCTTTGAGATGATTTTAATTTGAGTCCAAATGCCATTCCCAAGCCAATATTAAAGCCATGACCAAGAGAGCCGGCTGAAACCTCGATGCCCCTGCCGGTGAATCGATCCAAATGAGCGGGTAGCGTACCATTATTTTTATAATACCCATCTAATGTTGCTTGATCAATGATTCCACGAATATTTAAAGTCGCATATAGAGACATGGCAGCGTGTGCTTTGCTCAGGATAAAAATATCCCGATGTTCCCAGGGTTCAAGGTTCATTATATCAAAATAGAGTACAGTTAAAATATCAACACAAGAGAGAGCTGACCCCGTATGCGGACTTGCAGATTGGTTGGCTAGATGAATAATAGTTTTACGAATATCTTTTGAATAGTGATCCAAATTCATTTTTCTAATCCTTGAAATTCTCAAACAGCTTTTTTGAACCTGTTTGTTTTC
>CAZVTW010000173.1:0-10784 GCA_964629805.1 uncultured Bacteroidales bacterium
ATATTATGGATGGACACTAATTATAAACCTTTAAAATCTATAACAATGGAAGAAAATGAAGTAGTATCGTTACCGAGAATAGGTGATGCAGCGCCTGAATTTAAAGCTGTAACAACACAGGGTGAAATAAATTTCCCTGATGACTACAAAGGAAACTGGGTCATCCTTTTTAGCCATCCAGCTGATTTCACACCGGTATGCACATCAGAGTTTATGACTTTTGCCTCGATGGAAGAAAAATTTACCGAAGCACATTGCAAATTAATCGGTCTTTCCATTGACGGACTTTATAGCCACATAGCATGGCTACGCACCATTAAAGATAAAATCGAATACAAAGGGATGAAAGATGTTGAGGTCATGTTCCCGTTGATTGAAGACATCACCATGAATGTGGCCAAAAAATATGGCATGATCCAGCCAAATGAGGACACAACAAAAGCTGTCAGGGCAGTGTTTTACATTGATCCGAAAGGAATAATTCGCACCATTATTTATTATCCCCTGAGTCTGGGAAGAAATTTCAACGAACTGTACAGGGTATTGATAGCCCTTCAAACAGCAGACGAATTTGGTGTTGCCACTCCTGCTGACTGGCATCCGGGTGATGATGTTATTATTTCTCCTGCTGGTTCTTGTGGCACAGCTAAAGACAGGATGGACGGCAAAGAAGAAGGTCTTGATTGTAAAGATTGGTTCTTCTGTACAAAAAAACTCGATAAAGACACAGTCCTGAAAAAAATCCTGAAAAAATAGTCTGACAGTATCAAAGAGAGGTGATCAGACCACCTCTTTTTTTATTTTATGTCATAATTTTTCTGAAAAGAACAATTTTTATTTATTTCGAGTCCTCGTTTCCCAAAAAAAGCATGCCTTCATTTGCAATAGCTACATCTATCCCTCAAAAAATACCTGCTTCCGGTCAAAAATAACGTCTCCTAAACTGAAAGAATCATTATCTTTGTGTTATTCAAAAGAAATTTTTAACTTAGGCTACTGAGTAAAAAAAGGAACATGAGTCTGAACATTAAATTAGTATTAAAAGGATTATTGATTGTACTTTTTCTTTTACCCGTTTTGACTGAACCAGCAGTGTGTCAGGAGAATATTCTCCCTGTTGCAGGAAAAATTGAAACACCATGGGGATCAACAGGATATGCCAGAATTGTCATAAGGAAAAATAACAATCCGCTCGACACAATTCACAGCAGGAAAAATGGTTGGTTCAGCTATGATTTCAAGATAGGTGGTCACTATGCAATTCATATATATAAAACAGGTTTTATCACAAAAAAAATAAGTGTAGACACTTTTGTCCCCGATGATATCCTGAATAAAAATGACTTTTTCCCAGAATTACAACTTGATATTGAACTTCTAAGGATTCACAGGGGTATTGATTATGAATTAATAAAAATTCAACCTGTCGGCGAAATATCATACAACAAACAGGTGGATGACTTTGAATACACTGATTTTCATTACGAAGATGAATATAAACAGAAAATAGCAGCATTAAAAGAATCAAAAAGCAAAGAATACGAAGAATTTGTTGAAAAACTGATTGAAGCAGACAGGGCATTTGAAGAACAAGAATTTGAGATTGCAAAACAGTTATACCAAGAGGCCAGGACTTTTCAAAATAACATAAATTATATAGAAGAGCAGCTTTCGGTCATAGACTCTCTGAAACAGAAATCTGAAGACAAAAAAAGCAAAGCACAATTAGCTGAATATCAAAAATGGAAGCAGGAGGCTGATTCATATTTTAACAACAACGAATATGAAAAAGCCATCATGGCTTATCAAAAAGCATTAATAATAAAACCAGAAAACACTGAGATTCAAAAGAGGCTCCGGGACTCGAAAAGGCGCAAATCAATACAAGCCGAGGAAAATAGACTGGCCACCATCAATGCTTACCGTGATACGATAAACTGGGCTAATGAAGTACTGTATAATCAGAAAAATTTCGATGAAGCAATCAGATTATACAGAGTTGCGAAAAAAATAAAACCGAAAGAAAACTATCCGGATGCCATGTTGCAAAAAATTGACACGCTGATTTCCAAAGAACTTAATTACCAGGCAGAAAAGCAATCACTGAATGATTGGTATAATCAACATTTACAACTGGCTGAAGAGAAAACGGAAAAAGGTAATTATCTTGAAGCTAAAGAGATATATAAAAAGATTTTACGCTTCCAGAAAGTCAAACGCTTCAAAAGAGATGACAATCTACCACGTGAAAAAATCGTTGAAATTGAATTATTTTTGATATCAAGGGGGCAGGCCTACCGGGACAGCCTTCAAAAACTGAAGAACTACAGGGAATTTGTCAGAGACGGAAATATTTCTTTGAAACTCAGACAATATGCAGCAGCCAAAACATCTTATCTTAATGCCTTGAAATACAAACCCAATGATTCCGCAACCCTCAAAAAAATTTCACAACTTGATTCCATCTTTATTATTCAGCAAGAGGCAGAAGAACAAATAGATCAAAAAAAACAGGCTTATCAAGAACTCATCCGGCAGGCTGAGTATCAGCAAAAAATGAATAATCTTGATGCTGCGATTGTCTATTACGAAATGGCTGCAGATACCCTTCCAGGCATGGAATACCCCAGAGCGCAAATCCGCAATATCCGAAATTATTTTCAAAAAATGCTGGAAAAGGAAAAGCTTGCTTTACAGAACCAGGAACTCTATTCATATCATATTGAAAAGGGTGATGAATTATTTGAAATTGGTGATTTTGATGGCGCTAAGGATGAATATATACAAGCCATTAAAGTTTTCCCGGAACGTGAATATCCAAAGAAAAAAATGCAAATCATTGAAAAGAATATCCAAGAGAAAAAAAACAAAGAAATCGAAGAAAAGAATGTTGAACAATCTTACAATGCTCTTATCCGTAGGGCCAATTCAGCCATGAAATCAAAAGATTACAACAAAGCAAAAGAATTTTTTTATCATGCCCTGAACCTCAAACCTAAAGAGAATTATCCAATTAAAAAGATTGAAGAAATTGACAGAATTCTATTTATGATGGCCAAAGCTGAAAGAGCAAAGATGGAGAGACTAAAAGCATATGATGAGGCAATAAAAGAAGCTGACAGGTACCTGGCATCCAAACAATATGATGAGGCCCGTGAACTATACAATGAAGCACAGGAATATATTCCAAAAGAAACATACCCTGATGAAAGGCTTAAAGATATTGAGTTACTATTGACCGATATGGAATATTCAAAAAAGCAACAAAAAGAAAAAGAAAAAAAATATCAATTACATATTGCATCCGGTGATAGTCTTTTGAGAATCATGGAATTTAACAAGGCAATCATAGCATATAATGAAGCTTTATTGATTTTCCCGGGGAAACAATATCCTGCAGAACAAATTGAAAAGATAAATGAGATACAGGACAGACAATTCCGCGATCAAATGGAGAAAAAAACCAGGGAAGAAGCTTTCAGCAGCTACGTCAATATTGCGAAAAGTGCATATCAGGCAAAAAATTACACTGACGCACTCAAAGCCTACCGGAATGCGCTTAAATATAAACCCGGTGATACTTATACAAAAAATAAAATTGATGAAATACAAAAACGCATTGAAGAACAAAAAAAACAAAGAGAAATTTTAAAGGAAAAGGAAAAAAGCTACAATAAGTTTTTATCCGGGGCTGAATTACATTTCGACAAAAAAGAATTCACCCAGGCAAAAAAAGGATTTAAACAGTCATTGGAAATATTTCCGGACAAAGATTATCCTAAAAAGCGTATTGATGATATTGCAAAAATCCTTGAAGAGAATGAAAAAGTATATTACGAAAGTATACGAAAAGGAGATGAAAATTTTGAACAGGAAAACTACTCAGTGGCCCTTTACTATTATCGAAAGGCTCTGGAATTAAGAGCCGAAGATTATCCCAAAAAAATGGTTACAAAGAGTCAGGCAATGGCAGATAAATACCAGGAACAGCTACGAAGTGAAGAATATGATGAATATATTAAAAAGGCGGACGAAGCCCTCAAAAAAGAAGAATTTAACGTTGCAACATTTTATTATAAGAAGGCCCTTGAGATAAGACAAGAGGAATATCCGAAGCAAAAACTGGGGGAAATAGAAATCATCAGGGAACAAAATAAACAGAAGGCAATTGAACTGGAGTACTATGATTTGATTTATGAAGCAGACCAGGCTTTCAGGGCTAAAGAATATTCAGTCGCAAAATTTTATTATGAAAAAGCATTGTCATTCAAACCTTATGAATCATATCCAAAAAACAAACTGAAAGAAATTGAAAATATTTTTCAACGCAGGTCTTCCCAGTACAAAAATTAATGTATTTTTTTTGAAATTATGTATCTTTGGGTCATATAATAATTTTAAATCAATTTAAAACCATAAGTTATGTCAACAATTCCGGGTAAGCATATTGAGAATTCTCTTAAGAAATTTGTAAAGTGGGCAAAAAAAATCAAATTATTTGTCCCTGATGACCTTGAAGAAGTGTATAACATTAACAAACTTGATCTGAAAATGCGGGATTTGAAAAAAATCCCTGATGATATTGGGGCGCTTTACAATTTGGAGCTCCTTGACCTGAGCTACAATAAGATTGACAAGCTGCCAACCGGATTTGAACATCTGTCCGGCCTTAAATCACTCAGAATAAGTAAAAACAATCTTAAAAAATTCCCAATTGAACTGACTCACCTGGCAAATCTTGAGGAGCTCGATATTTCACATAATGATATTGAAAAAGTTCCGCCGGAAGTATCCAATCTAAAAATGCTTAGAAAGCTCAACATGCATTATAATAAAGTATGTTGTTTCCCGCCTGAACTTGGTGAACTTGTTGAGCTGAGAGACCTGAATCTGAGCTCGAATGAAATTGAAACAATCGGCCCTGAAATAGGTAACCTGGTTAATCTCGAAATCCTTGACCTGACATCAAATAATCTCAGTGAACTCCCCGATGAAATGCAGAATCTGGAAAAACTCGAAATCCTGAAATTATGGTTTAACAACATCAAAATAGTCCAGCATGAGATTAAAAATCTCCCTAATCTGAAAGATTTCGAATTTGACATTGACCAGAAAAAACTTAATCTCAAGCTTATAAAAACAATCAAAGAAAACAATGTAAATTTTGCCAGAGACCTGATCTCTCACGGGGCTGATGTCAACTTTCAGATTAAACTTACTGAAGATGAAGAATTCACAACCCCATTATTTGAAGCCAAAAGCCAGCCAATGGTAGAATTGCTTATTGAAAATGACGCAGACCCGAATGTTAAACGGGTAAAAATTGACAAAGACAATATTAAAGTGTGGGAATCTGACAAAAAGACTTCTGATTTTGAAACCTTTCTGACTATTGGTCATTCTTTGGAAGTACGTAAATACCTGAGAAAAAAGGGATTAATTTAATCACAAAACAAAATGAATAAATCAACCTTTTTTCATATAATACGTTTAAGTGAAAATATATTTATTTGCTTGTCACCAAAAAACAAGTAAATGTATTTAATTTTCCATGTTTTTTACAATTGCTTTTTGTGGATAAGCAGTATAAATTATTTTATAAAGAAAATATTAACACATCATGAATGAAGTATACATTTTTATAGCACTCATCTGGCTTTTTGCAGTACCAGTCCTGTTAATCATATTAAGATTAATTTTCAAAAGGTCAATTTTTTTTGTCATCGGTATGATTTGGCTGGGAGCACAGGCAACTATTGTCTGCGAAGCTTATATCATCGGGAAAATCGGGTCTCTTACGGATTTTTTATGGGCATTTCCTGTTGGAATCGGAATTACAGTTCTTGGATTTTACTTTTTATTCCGGTATGTCAGGCACCCTCTGTATGCTATCCTCGGCCTGATAGACAAATTAACAAACGGATTTTTATCTCTGGATTTTGATCCTAAAATCCTTAAAAGGAAGGATGAAATCGGAATGATAACAAAATCCGTTAAGAATCATGCAGAAAAACTCACAGAAGTTGTCAGTAGCATCAAAAAAAGTAATTCAGATATTCTCAATGCAAGTCACCAGTTAAGTGACAACTCAACCCAGTTATCACAGAATGCCTCGGAACAGGCTTCCTCGCTGGAAGAGATATCTGCATCCATGGAAGAGATGGTATCAAATATCAGTCAGAACCGTGAAAATTCGGTCCAAACCGAAAAAATATCGGGCAATGCTTCTTCTACAGTTGAAAACGTACAAAAAGCGACCCGCACAAGTGTCCAGTCAATAAAAAACATTGCTGATAAAATTAACATCATTAATGATATTGCTTTCCAGACTAATCTTCTGGCACTGAACGCAGCTGTCGAGGCAGCGCGTGCCGGAGAGCACGGAAAAGGTTTTGCTGTTGTCGCTTCTGAAGTCAGGAAACTGGCTGAAAGGAGCCGTCTTTCTGCTGATGACATACAGAAATTTTCCGGTTCAAGTGTACAGGTCAGCCAGGAGGCTGAAAAACTGCTCAATGAACTCATTCCTGAAATTAAAAAGACCTCCCGTCTTGTTCAGGAAATAACAGCAGCCAGTATTGAGCAGGATTCCGGGGCTCAACAGGTGAACAATGCCATTCAGCAACTAACTCAAATGACACAACATAATGCAGCTACATCAGAGGACGTTTCTTCCCAGGCATCAGAACTATCCGGTTTGGCTGGTGAACTAAAAAAAATCACAGAATTCTTTAAGTTGAAATAGAAATGATTTAAAATATCACCAATATGCCACAAAAAAATTCATATTTTATTGCTTCATTAAACAGCGACAGATTCTTCAAAAAAGTATTTGAAAATACGCATATTGCCAAGCGCTTTCTTGAAGATTTTTTCGACAGAAACATTAATGAAATTGAATTGCTGCCAATAACCGATAAATATGCTGTTGACAGCACTCCTCTTGTCAAATTTGATTATAGATGCAAAATTGATAATGAAACCGTGGTGATAGAGATGCAACAATGGCACAAAACAGATATTGTCAGGCGATTTTATATGTATCATGCTTTAAACACCGGCTTTCAGCTTAAAGATTTACCAAGAAAAATTGTTGGCTTTAATACAATGACCGAACAATCAATTAAAACAATTGACTACAGCCAATTAAAACCAACTATCACATTAATTTGGCTTGTTGATGAAGTATTGGATTTTGAAGATGATTATCAGTCTTTCCGCTTATTCCCCGATGCTATCAATGAATTTCTTAGAAATGAAATGTTGTGGACATCTTCAGATATATCCAAATTAATGCATGGAAGAAAAAAACTGCTTAAAATACTTGATAATAATACTAAGAACCTGAGTTTTTTAAGAGAAAACCGCCTTACCTTTATGTTTCAGCGAAATATTGTAAAAAATAGTCGCAATGAAAAATATGTCAGATGGTTCAGATTTGCCGAACGAAGCAAAAATCCGGAAAACACTGAAAATGATTTTAAAGAATTCCACGATACTGTGTTTGATGAAATAATTGAAATCCTGTTTAAAGAAAATCTCACCCCGGATGAACGACATGAATATGATGAAGAAATAGAAGATAAAAAACTACTGGAAGATTTTTTTAAACGAACAAGAGAAGAAGCGCTTGCAGCCGGCCATGAAAAAGGCATGGAAAAAGGCATGGAAAAAGGCATGGAAAAAGGCATGGAAAAAGGCATGAAAAAAGGCATGAAAAAAGGCCGGGAGGAAGGCCGGGAGGAAGGCCGGGAATTACGTGACAGGACCCACATAATCCGTTTAAGAAAAAAAGGAAAAAGCAACGAAGAAATAGCTGATTTACTTGATATTCCTCTTGATATTGTCAAAAACACATAATATCACCCGTTCTTGTTTAACTTGAATTGTAATTTTTTCTGCCTGGATAAAATAATACCTGCTCAATAGGCCTAATCTTTTGTTGCAGGCGCTATATCAGTCTCACTCACTGAAATATCAACAGCGCTAAACAGACCAAGCGCCTCTTCTCCTGTATCACAGGTAATATTACTTTCAATATTGGCTGGTGGCACACTAAATAAAAACCCTGTTCCGGCTTGGGAAAAGACCTGGTAATAGTATTTATAGGCAAAGGGAGAAAGTGACATTTGATGAACATACACACGATCACCTTCATGTATCTTTTTTTCTTCAGGATTATCCGGATTATGAAAATCAGTCAAAACCTCAAATCCCTCAATATACTTACCGTCAACAAATTCATCATTCACAACCATGATAAAATCAGCATCATGAATAAGGGTATCATTGACATATACATCCCATTTATAGTAATCTCCCGGCCCGGGTGTTTCCCAACCGTAAGTAAATACTCCGTTAAACAATCCGTCACCCCGTTTCGACGGATACACCTGTATAGAATCAATTTCAGAAACCGGAAACAGATGATCCTGCGCTCTAAATATCTTTCCTTCTGATTTTATTTCAAGAAAGTAAGTCCTGTTTTCAATTCCCAAATACTCCTCGTTATCCGGAACAACATACAACCCGGCGCTGTCAGGTGATTCTTCCAGCACAATTATATTTGGCGGATTTTGATCATCACTGATGGTCACAACGGCATCCCTCACAGGCTCCGGATAAGTATCTTGTGTTATGAGTACTGTTTTGGTAACCCGCACGTGTGGTCCTTCTAAATTATCGACCTGTCCTTCAATGGCATATTTAACAGCGCCTTCTTTAACATCAACTTCAATAATATCTTCACATGATGTGATAATTAATAAAAGTATGACTGATATGATAAAAACTGAATATTTCATTATTTTGCTAAATTTCTGATTAAAAATTAAATAAATATGTTATACTTGGTATTTGGGCCCCAACAATTGATAAACGGTTCGCTTCCATCACTGCAGGATTATCTTCATTCTCCTGAAAAGTCACAGAATATGCATTTCTTCGGCCATAAAGATTATAGACTGAGAAATTTAATGAATGTTTATACCGTTTTTTTGATCCGGGATTAATCTCCATTGTGGCTGATATATCCAACCTGTGATAGTCAGGAATACGATAGGCGTTTCTTTCACTGAAATGCCTGATCGTATTTCCCTGAATCAGGTATTTTGTTTCCGGATAAGATGTGGGATTTCCACTGGCAAATACCCAGTTTGCAGAAAAAGACCATCTGTCATTCAGATTATACGTGGCGATAAAAGAAACGTCATGTTTTCGTTCATAACTTGAAGGATATTCCTTGCCATCATTAATGCCCGGAATTTTATTCAAAACCCTGGCATAAGTATAACTAATCCATCCTGTAAACCTACCTTCCTGTTTTTTCAATAATAATTCAAGTCCGTATGAATAAGCGTCCCCACGTAAAAGTTCGGTTTCAATATTTGGATTCAGAAATAATTCAGCGCCATCCTTATAATCAATCTGGTTTTTAATATCTTTATAATACACCTCAGCAGATGCCTCATAAGTGTTTTCTCTGAAATTTCTAAAATACCCAAGAGCTATCTGGTTAACAATAAGTGGTTTTATATATTTACTGCTTGGCAACCAGATATCAAAAGGTGTTGGTGAGTTGGTATTTGAAATGAGATGAAGATTTTGAATCATTCGATTGTAGGACATTTTAACCGAACTGTTGTTTTTCAGTGAATATTTTGCTGAAAAACGTGGTTCAAGGTCAATAAAATCTTGTATGTTATCCCATTTTTCATAATTTGTAGTATCAGTGATAGTAAAATCACTTGGATTATCTGGGTCAACGTAATCATAAACAGTTCCTTCACCAACATGCTGAAACAAAATAGATCGCAAACCGTATCTCAATGTCAGGCGTTTTCCAATTTTGTGTTCATTGCTTGCGTAAAGCGCATGTTCAAGGGCATTCACTGCTGTAATTTTTCCTTCCAGGAAACCGGTTGATTCTCCCGGAATAAAGTCATGATAGATAGAATTCCAGCCAAATTTAATAGTGTTTGAGGGATTATGATAATAGGTAAAATCAAGTTTGACATTCACATCCCTGATGTGTGATTTCCAGTCAAAAGCATCTCCGCCATCTCCCGGAACTCCCAGATTATAATCGTATTTTGCATATAAGGCGGTGAAATTAGAAAAGAGCTTTGAGCTAAAGAGGTGATTCCATCTAAACGTTGTTGTCCAGTTACCCCAACGCATATAGAGTGATTCTCCAAGGGCCAGGTTATCATCGCCGGTGTAGCCCGAAATGAATATCCGGTTTTTATCATTGATGATATAATTGGTCTTTGCGTTTAAATCATAAAAATACAGGTCATTGTCCTGCAACTCGTCTATCCCTGCAAGTCTGCCCACAATATCTGCGTAAGTCCTTCTTGCCGAAATGATATAGGACCACCTGTCAGGGATAATCGGCCCTTCCAGTGTTAACCTGCTGGAAAGATTGCTAACAGCGCCTTTACCTGAAAATTTTTTCATATTACCTTCCTTCATTCTGATATCTATCACAGAAGAAGCTTTCCCGCCAAACTGCGCAGGGATACCACCTTTGTATATTTTCAGGTCTTTGATGGCATCAGAATTGAACACAGAAAAGAAACCCAACAAATGAGATGCATTATAAACTGGCGCTTCATCCAGTAAAAGCAGGTTTTGATCCGGGCCGCCTCCTCTCACATATAACCCTGAACTACCTTCTCCACCACTCTGAATCCCGGGTAACAACTGAAGCGTCTTGATGACATCCGTCTCGCCAAAAAATGCAGGAAGTTTTTTGACCAGTTTCATCTGCATTTTTTCAACACTCA
>CAZVTW010000174.1:0-8384 GCA_964629805.1 uncultured Bacteroidales bacterium
ATATAATAATAAATTATCATGAATAAATTGGCGTTTTCTTAGAGGCGCTATCTAAATTTTTTTAATTCTCGGGTCGAAGAAAAACGGCTCATTATCAATGAGTATTGCTTTATGAAATTCCGGATGATTCGTGTTGATTAAAATATTGAATTCATTTCTTACAATGCAGGAAGGCACTTTAAGTAAAAGAGATGAAATCTGTTTATACCAGGCGTCACCGAAACGCCTGCATATATCATATGCTGCTGGCCCGGGTTTGTGCCACCCCCCGGGGAGTGAATTTATTGAGACAATCTCACATGAAGCATTGTCTGGCACATAAATGACCATGACATTAAAAGTGTCCAGCAGTTCAGGCGCGTTATGGTGCACCAAATTCTCAAGACAGGCAAGCGAACGGGAAGAGGCAGTATAGATAATGTTTATACCATTGGAATTCCATCTTGCCGCCCTTCCTGAGGCATATAATTTATAAGCCCATTTTGCTAAAGTGATTCTGTATAGTTCCATCAGGCAGTAGCCCCAAATTCAATTCGTAACAATTCTTCGTAAATAAGGTCAATACCAGTAGCCGAATTCATAAAATCAATGGGCTTCGTTTGTCCCAGACCATAACTATTGCGCATAAGCCACTGATTAAATCGTCCCTGGCCGGCAAAGATGTCAAGGCCCTTTTTGTACAATTCCCTGATTTTTATACTCAGTTCAACATTTTTTGTTGGCAGAAACCTGCCTTTTTGCTTATATGAATGTAGTGTTTTTGGGGTCATCTCGTATATTTTATCTGCAATTGTTTTAGCAGGTAAACCGGTGATTTCTAATAATTCATTAATGATAAGAAAAGATTCCTTCTTTTCATTTAATTCATCAATTAATATTGCTTTTGAGACAGGTTGCCTCTGCGATGGGAATGCATATGAAGCAGTTAACTGATATTCAAAAGAAGGCTCACTGACCATGAGAGGTTCCGGAGAATCTCTTTGCACATAAGGTTTTACATGCCTTTTAGGCTTTTCATTAATATTATCAATATCAAAATCTGGTATCTCAATGTCAAATTCAGAAGAAAATATCCGAAGAATAACATTAAATGCTTTCTCTGCTTTTTCTTCAGGTATGTCTGCCATTTTTGTTATTTGTTCTATTATATTTGTTTTATTCATAAACCACGGTATTTTTTCTCTATTTAAAACGTAAATTTACGCATTTTTCCCGGGATAAAAAAATTTTTCATACATTTTTTCTTATTTTTTTCAAAGAATTAATTATCAAGTCCCGGGCAAACATCTGGCAATAAGGAATTCTAATATAACACAGAGTTTGGAGACAAACGGATTTTTAAGAGCAGAATCATTGATATTTTGGCAATTTTACCTGCTGCTTCAAATTAACCAGGGTCCGGAAAGGAGATTTTATTACTTTCAAATTTACCAGCCATGATGGTACCTTATCCGCCCGGGATTCAAATGCATTTGATGTTCAACTTTTGTTTTTGAAAAGGTCAGGTTAGCAACCGCCACTCACTTTTCGGCGTTTAACTATTTCCGGTTTAGTATGTTTGGCTTTGCTTTCTTCGATAAGCTTGTTTATTTTTCTTCTGGCCTGCAATCTGAATTCCTTCAAAACGGTATCTTTCATTTCAGATTCTTTTGGAAAATTCATAATCTGTGAACGGAAGGTATGAAGACCTCCCGTAAGTACCTGAGGTTTTGCATATCCAAGTCGATTTGCCAGGATAGCAGCTTTTTTTGAAAATTCCTCTGTGTCGGAATAATACACGATTTTTTTATCTTCCCGGTCAAGAATTTTTTTCCATTCCTGCCCAATCATTTTGGTAAAAGGGACATTAATGGCATATGGCAGGCTAAAATCTTTAAATTTATCAGGACTCCTTAAATCAATAAGTAAAAGTTCCGGGTCTTCATCTGATATCCTGTAAGCCAGTTCATCCGCGTCAATAAAATCAAAGTTATAAGTATTTAATTGTTCCTGGCTTTCTGCAACTGCCAGAAGCCGGGATTCCCTGTCAGGTAAAAAAATGAGTGCAGCGCTGACAATTAAGGCAAAGGATATTGGTAATACATAAGATAATTTCAATTGTTTCTTTATCCTGATTGGTTGCTTCAAAACCTTTTTCTCAATCTGTGCGGTGACAACAAAAGCAAAAATTGCAATAAATATAATCAGGAAAGCAAAAACGCCCCTTGAAAGTCCGAGTGCATCATAGACTTTGAGGTCACCAAATGCTGAGCCAAGATAAAAATTTTCAACCATGGGGTATATCTCTCCAAAAGCAAATACTCCAATCAGGATGCCCGCGAGAAAAACCATTGCATCTATTTTGCCAATAGCGGCTGCAGAAATACTTGTACCAGGACAAAACCCCCCGGTAATGAAACCGGCACCCATGATAACACCACCAAGAATCATTGAACCTAAATATGTGGGATTAACATAGATGATACTCAAATCCAGAAGACCAAAATAACCCATAAATAATATGCCGGTCATTGCAGTTATTGCAGCAGTAAAGAATACGCGCAGTACAGTAAAATCGTAGCCATAAAACACCCCTGCCAATTTTCTTGATGACGAAAAACCTGCCTGTTCTAAAACAAATCCAAAAGCTATTCCTAATAATAATGCGATAATATAATTAAATTCAGCGCTTATAATTCCTGGTACTAAAGGTCCCATAATATTTTACATTAAACGATTTAAATACTTAATTTTTGAATTAAATAGTGTCCATCCATAAAGTCTTAAGTGGCTGTTCAGAGAGTTCCCTAACAAGGCTTGCGACATTTGAAAATCAGGAGTCCCGATATTGATTTTGTAAGGTTTTTGTTCCAAAAACCAACAAAAATCATAATCGGGATGACTGAGTTTCAAATGGAGCGTAACGCAGTTAGGAGGACTTTATGGACAGACACTAAATAATCATTTTGTTGTTATCAATAACTAAATTTTATTTTTTCCCTGTAAGCCATAATTTCTTGGCAAAAATGGCAAATACATATCCGCTGCCAAATATGGCAAGCATTGAAACAAATCCGCCGGCTGAAAGAACGGCCATACCACTAAGCGCTGATCCGCTTGTACAGCCGCGTCCGAACTGTGCCCCTATTCCAAATAAAATACCCCCTGCTAATGCAAAAATGTACCTTTTTCGGTTCGTAATCTGAGGTCCTTTTTCAACAGTAAGTTTTAAACGGTCGGCAAAAGCGCCGGATATAAATCCGCCAATGAGGATTCCGATAATCTCAAAAAAGAGCCAGCTTTTCAATGGCCCGCCGGAATGAGTCTCATTGTATTGTTTATAAAAACTGGCATTCTCTGCATGTTTTGGCGCTACCGTGTTGACAGTTTTCACAACAATACTTTTCATCCCGCCACTGGCGCCAAGACCTCTGCCGGTGATATATATTGTTGTTAATAACACTAAACCTAATAAAACACCTGCAAGATAGGGATTTAAATATTTTGTCTTTTGTTCCATATTTAATTATTATTGACTTGTTACACTTTCTGGTATTTCTTGTTTCCGGTCGGAAAGATTCTCTTCGTCCTCTTCTATCTCTTCGTAACCTGTAATCATAGCCTTAATATTGGATGTGACTGTGTGGCCGGTTGTGATGAGATAGAGGTGAACAACAACAAAAACCATTAATAAAAAAGCCCCTGCTGTATGGACATAAGCAATAATCTCCAGTCCCTCAATATTAAGCCTTTCTATTCTGTTGCTTTGCGGATACCTGTAAAACATGTATAAAAGTCCGGAAACAACCATTACAGGTATAACAAGAATTTTTAATCCAAGATAAACAATTCTTTGCAGAGGATTAAGTTTACTAATCGTCGTCTTTTTTGTCGGATGTGGCGCATCCTTGAATATTCCTGTGATATAAAAGGCTATTTGAGCTTTTAGATTTTTTGAAGTAGGAAGATACTGCCTCCATTCCCCGGTTGTCAGATGCCAGAAAATCGCAAAAATGATAAGAACAATGAATGCAATGGCAGCATTGTTATGATACTCAACCGCCTTTTCAAAACCAAAAAAACGATATGAGCTGTGAATTTCGAATCCTGTAAATGCCAGGAAAAATATCAGGGCTGCTTGTGCCCAGTGCCAAAATCGCTCAAACGCTTTATAAATGTATACTTTTTTCGCCATGTAAAAAAAATGTTTATTGTTTTCTGCTGATAATTCTCATAAAAGCATGCAATGCAACTCCAAGAAAAGACAAAATCAATAAATAAGTTCCTGCCGTATCAATTGTAGGGTTATAATCCCGGCCGGGCATGTAAAAATCATCCAGGCCTGCCAGTCTGCTGTTGTTGCGGTTGTGACAGTCAATACAACTCAATGATTCTTCTTTTGGTGAAACCATGTGATTAACAGGCCAATACATCTCTGTCCTGACAAAACAATAATTGCCGCTATATGGTAATCCGGCTTCTTCCATGCCTTTTTTCGCTGCTTCATTCCAGTCAAAATCAAGCCAGTAAGCTCCTTCTCCTTCCTTTTCAGCCCATAATTTCGGCTGGACCAGAGCCTTGTTATTGCAATCAAAGATTTGTTTTGATCTGATAACCTTAACCGGGATAATTTTTGACTCCTCATCCTGGTAATTCCCATAAAGGGTATTGATCTGTATCGCTTTTGATGTATCAACCGGATCGCCAAAAAGGTAATGATTAGCTGTTCCGTTAAACCAACAGTATTCCGGTTCTAAATCTTTTCCCCAGGTAAATGTGCCTTTAATCGACAAATAAATGTGATTACCTTCCTCGTCTTCAACATGATATGGCAGACCATTTCTTAATTTGCCGGCTGTTGACCAGTCCCAGGTCAGTTTCGTGGCATTCACTTTTGCATAAGTTGGTATATGACATGTTTGACAGGAAACTTTTAGCGTGTGTTCATTGATTATTGTGTTGGTATGCGGATTATTCGTATGACATTGCTCACATGTAGCCCGGTTTCTGTCCATGCTGGAGACTGAATAAAGCTTTCCCTTCATCTGATGATTCGTCGCTTCATGACAGTCCACACATTCCATGTTCATCCCATTCGAAGCCATATGAACATCAACATCCCTTTTACAATTAAAAAGCGCTTCTTCAAGATCCCCATGCTTGACATTGTTGCCTCCGCCGCTGTAAAAATGGCATATCCCACAATTGAGCCTCTGAGGAAGGCCAACATTTTGTGCAACCTTCGTCAGGTCTACATCCGGCGCCGGATAGCCAGCCATTCCTGAACCTTTAAAATAATCCCCGCTGTTTTCGTGACAGACCAGGCAGTCAATATTGCGTGGATTCGTAAAATCGAAACTATCATCTTTGTATCCGTAACCTACATGGCAACGGGTACAGGCTTTTTGACTCCCGGAAATACCGATACAGCAATTGTTGAAGACGTTTTTTTTACCGAGTGAAATTATTCCACGACCTTTAATATACTCAGTTCGCTCCCAATTCCAGTGCGATGTTTTCATCACTTCTTTGTGCCGTTCATTATGGCAGGAAATGCATGCCTCGGTAACTTCATGAGCATTATCAAATTTTTTTTGTAATCCTTCAAATTTTGAATGATCGGCCGGTGCGCTGTAATCTTGTGAATATTCCAGCCGCAATTGTTCCAAATGTTCATGTTCCTGCTTTTGCTCCCCGATAAATATGACTACTGTCACCACAACAGGGATCAGAACAGCTGATAACGTTGCAAAAAAGTTCTTCATTTCTCTATTAGACTGTTTTATTTGATTGCGATTTTTACAAAGATAATAAATTTTACGTATTTAGATATATAAAAGTTTAGATGTGTTTTTATTTGTTTTCTTTCTAAATAATCAAAGAAATTATAAATTTTTATTCAAGATAAACAATTCTATTGAAAAATAATAACATCTGTGATCTTTCCAGTTGAATTTATGAAAAATGTGATTCAATAATCTGATGAAATTATATATTTGTAAATTTTATGTTAAATAAATGTTAATTTAATATGAAGCAAAGAAAATACAGCATCGTAACATTGGTCATTTTATCTTTTTGTACCTTACAACAAATTATTGCTCAAGACATTGAAAATACAGCTAAAAATCTTATCAATAACACATATATCTCCGGACAGTGGTTTTTAGCCTTTCAGAATATTGAAAAAAGCGGAGATCATGAAAACCAGTTTACGCTTAAAAGAGGATATCTAAACTTTAAAACAAAACTTAATGATAAGTTTTCAATACGCTTTACCCAGGATATAACCCTCGACAAGGAAGGAAATGATGCCGGAAATGTTGAAATGAGGCTAAAGTATCTTTATATGAAAATTAAGACAGGACAGTTGTTCTTCCTGGAAAAATCATACTTTGAAATAGGGCTTGTTCACAGACCCTGGCTTGATTTTGAAGAGCACATCAACATGTATCGTGTTCAGGGAAAAATGTTTATTGAAAAAAATCACCTGCTTAATTCTGCTGATTTTGGAGCAACATTTGTTACACTGTTTGGAGGAGAAATGGATGCTGATTATCAGAGTAATATTAATAGTAAGTATCCTGGAAAGTATGGAAATTTAGCCATTGGCATATATAATGGTGCAGGATATCATGCTATTGAAAAAAACAACAACAAAACCATAGAAGGCAGGCTAACTTTGAGGCCATTTCCCGAACACCTGCCAGGTCTGCAATTTACATACAATTTTGTTAACGGAAAAGGGAATACTCAAAATGAACCTGATTTTAAATTGCATCAGGGCTTTACCTCATTTGAGTCTGAATTGGTAAATCTTACAGCTCAATATATTACAGGCAAAGGAAATTCTTCAGGAAATTTTATTTCAGATTCAGGAAAAGCTGATGATTTTAAGGGCTATTCCTTTTTCGGGGAATTATATATACCACAAACCAAATTTTCACTATTCTCCAGGTATGATAGTTTTAAAGGAGGTAATAATAAGAATTACAAAGCGAGGTCAATCATTGGAGGCGTCTGTTACCATTATTTAAAGAAACAAAAAGCGCTTATTGATTTTGAATATTTTAATGATAATGGTTGTATCAGCAGAATTTACGAATTAGCAATAGAAATAAAATTCTAACCGGTATCTGTCAATCAGGGAATGAAACAAAACAGCCTCTACATTTTATTTTGTACAATTTAATTCGCTTCAAAGCCTTAATATTTAAAGGACTTCAAAAATGAAACGCCTTTCCTGACAAATTCATCCCCGTCCGGGCAAACATTGTGGAACATGCCCCTGGAATAAGCAAAATCCGGGACTGATGAATTGTAAGTCTCTAAAATCATATATCCTTTATAGTTGATTTCTTTGAGGGTATCAAATATTGATTTCCAGGGTACCAGGCCACCACCCGGCACACCCCGATCATTTTCACATGCATGTACACACCAAAGTTTGTCCTTCATGAGCCGGATACCACTGGCAAACTCCCTGACTTCTGTAATCATATGATAAGTATCAAGCAGCACGTAAAGATTATGATGATCTGCCAAATTCAAAAGTTTCATAACCTGTCGGGGGGTATTGACAAGATGCGTTCTGAAGTGACTCATAGGTTCACACACTATTTTGATGCCGAATTTATCAGCGAATTCAGCCAGTTGATGAAGATTCTCTGCCGATCTTTTGTATTCATTATCATCTGGCGCTCTGTGCTCAATTCTGCCCGGGTGCGCATATAAGGCACCCGTATAAGCAATAGCGCCGGCTTCTGCTCCCTGTTCAACCCATTTTTTATGCCAGTCCAGTCCGTACATTCTGTACTCCGGTTCTTCATGGGCCAGGTCTGCTTCCATTGGCCAGTGTCCGCCGGGACTAATAATAACTTCCATATCTAATTTATCAGCAGCATCTTTTACTAATTTCGCATCAAAGGGGACATCATCTCCTGTTGATATCTCCAGACAATCTAGTCCTAACTGCTTTGCCCGTTCAAAAAGGTATAATTTGTCTTTGTCCCACTTTTTAATCCAAAGATAGATATGGGCGCCATATTTTATATTCATATTGATGTTTTTGGGGCGAATTTATAAACTAAATTGATAATTAATCAATGAAGAATTCATTCTGCTAATCTGAACAAAATTTTTGCAAAAATGGATAACCTTTTATATGTGTATATTTTATAGATGTTTATTATTCGCAAAATATAAAGAATCATTTCCTTCCCTGAATTTATGATTTCGAGGATATTAGACCAAAGGTCATTCACTGAGTCCACTCCTAAAAGGACGATTTTTGTCAAAATCGAGCCTGCCCTCGCACATAAAATGTCGGGGGCGTTTGGAATTTTTGAACCGGAGTCGTAAATGGGTCGGGATGAGGATTCATAAATTTCAAACAACGAAGAGTT
>CAZVTW010000174.1:8484-10753 GCA_964629805.1 uncultured Bacteroidales bacterium
ATATAAGACATTGACTGTTTAATACCTGAAAAATTCAGAATTCTGATTACGCAATTCTCCATGGAAATACTATATTTGAAGTTTTGAAAATATTTACTCATTGATACCATGAAAACAATTGTTAAGACATTAATTTGTATCGTCTTTACGTCAAATATTTATTCACAAACAATCATTAACATTCCCGACGAAAACTGGAATTTGTGGCCGGATACAGCCGCGAAATGGGAAAACGATCATTTATTCCTGCCCGGTGAGTTTCATATTGACTCTTTGCCGGTTAATCCACCCACAACAGGCTGGCGCTCGCTATATACGCTTGACTCAAAATTGATTGACCTCCCATCTACTGTAGAGGAGCATTTCTGGGGTAAGTTGGGATATATTAAATACCATGACAGTTATACTTTCGAAAACTCTGATCAGCACGTAAAAGACGGGAGTTATAAGGGTGTGTCATGGTGGTGGAAAAAGGTCTTTATTCCCGGTCATTTCAAAGGGAAAAAGGCTTTCCTGAAAATCCGCGCTGCCAGATTGAGGGCTGAAGTATATCTCAACAAACAACTAGTGGGGTATCATCTCATAGGAGAAACTGCTTTTCAGTGTGATATATCTGATGCGCTGATTCCCGGGCAAAAAAATATGCTCGCCATCAGGATTACAAATCCCGGAGGACGATTCGACTGGCTGGATGTGGAAACAATGAAATGGGGCGATTATGAATTTCACAGCAGCCATGGTTTTGGTGGGTTAGACCGTGGATTAACCATCGAAGCTCATGATTCTGCCTTTATTTCTGATATGTGGGTTTTAAATCAACCTGATCTGACTCAGGCAACAGCTTATTTTAAAATTTGCAATACATCCTCAAAATCTCTAGTTGGAAATATCCATTTTGTCATTCAGGATTCAGTAGAAAATATTCTGGCAAGTTTTTATAATGTTCCGGTAGATATCGCTCCTGTGGCTGATGCCATCGTGACTTATAAATTTACCCTTGATAATGCTGAACCCTGGGAACTCAAAAATCCCCTCATGTATAAACTCAACGCTTCGTTGGAAGTTCCATATGAAACACCGGATGGAACAAAAATGAAATACAATGACCGGAGAATTGTGAATTTTGGCTTCAGATGGTTTGAAACCGAAGGAATTGGCGATAATGCCATATTGAAGTTTAACCATAAACGAATACGTTTATTATCTTCCATTTCATGGGGATTCTGGGGAATGAACGGAATATTTCCGCGTACAAAGCTTGCAAAAAAGGAAGTAGAAGCGGCTAAAAAATTTGGTTTCAACTGTGTTCAGTTTCACCGGAACACAGGAAAAACAGAAGTACTTAAATTCCATGACCGGATGGGCGTTTTACGATATATGGAACCGGGAGGCGGAATCACAGCCCTGGGTAAACGATACGACCCTGGCGTTTTTGATGGAAAGCAGCGGGATTATGATCAGTTAAAAATTTCCGGGATGCATGGAGAACCACAGACTTTTGCAGAAAAATATATGGAAGAAAAGATCATAAGGATGGTGCGTGATCATAGGAGACATCCCTCACTCATCATGTATGTTATCCAAAATGAAATGGCGCCTGATTTGCGAAATCCAAGAATATTTCATCTCCTTCGCAGAATACACAAGGAAGACCCAGGCAGGCCGGTTGTCCTTAAATCCGGTGTTCCGGTCTATAACCAGGCATGGATGAAACCTTATGATGACGCTGTCTATTTTGACCACGGTGATGGCTATTCAGGCTGGGCAGATAAACACACTGTCGGCGGGCCGGGTGTGTGGAAAGACAATATGTATATCTGTCCGGATTCATTTACGCATAAATCAATCACTAAAAGAGAAATTATGATGTGGGGCGAGATGCTCGGGGCGGCTGTTCCCGATAACCATGGAAAAATGATTGAATATATTTCCATATATGGCAATGATAGTTATGATTTGAAAGATCACCGGGAAATCCTGGATGCATATAATCAGTTCCTTGATAAATGGGAATTCCGAAATGCATTCCCAACAGCCGGAAATCTTTTTAATGAGATTGGAAAAAAATCATATGATTTTTGGGGAAGGGTTATTGAGACTGCAAAACTTTCTGATGAAAACGACTTTCTGGTTGTTAGCGGATGGGAATCAACAGCTATTGAAAACCATTCCGGCCTGTTAGATAATCTGAGGCAGTTTAAAAGCAACCCGGAACTTATTTCACACCGGACAAAACCTTTACATCCGGTTTTTAAACCCCGAACCCTGG
>CAZVTW010000175.1:0-10719 GCA_964629805.1 uncultured Bacteroidales bacterium
CAGAAAAAGAAATAAAAGCAGAAAAGGACAGTATTGTTGCCAGATTTTCTCCTTACTATCGATATGATACAGCAGTAGGTGAAAAACAGATAAAAAAATTTGAATCTCAGTTTGATGACAGATGGGAGGCTGTTTTAAACAGGTTTGATACATTGGAATTAGAGAATACCTTTGTTGATGAACTACAAAAAGACAGGACAAACACCTGGAAAAAAAGGCGATATAAGCGCCAAATAAAAACCCTTCTTGAACGAATATACGACCAGGGAGTGATCGAGTTTCATGATTATGCTCAAGATGAACTGCTGGTTGTGATGAAAAACAAAGTTGCTGAGGAGTACTATTTTGACGAGGTTTTTACATTACGGTCTGCATATGAATATTTGTTTGACCAGTTAAATATTGTCAGGGATGAAGAAGACCAGGAACAATTAGATGAAGCCAAATTTATCAGAGAACTAAACCTCAATGAATTTCTTTCTCCAAATCTTTTTTATGATAAGGCAACCTCGGATAAAGTGTTGCGCAGTCAGCTTGAAAACGTATCTCCAACCCAGGGGCTGATACAAAAAGGAGAGGGTATTATATTTCGTGGGGAGGTTTTGACAGATGAAAAACTCAGGGTTTTGGAATCATTGAAAAAGGAATACGAGACCAGTTATGGTGACAGTTACAGCAGGTACATTATCGTTGCCGGCCAAAGCATATTTGTCATCATGAACTACCTCATTCTGTTTTTGTTCTTATACCATTTCAGGCGCGATGTTCTGGAATCAGTAGGAAAAACCGTTTTTATCCTGCTACTAGTCGGTTTATTTATTTCAATCTCCGGTATTATTCTTAAATACAATATTGTAAGTTTGTATATTATCCCGTTTGTCATAATCCCAATTATGATAAGGATATTTTATGATACCAGGCTGGCCTTGTTTGTTCACCTGACAGCCATTTTAATCATTGGCTTTTTAGCTCCAAATGGTTTCGAATTTATTTTCTTCCATTTCAGCGCTGGTGTAATTGCGATAATCAGCCTGAGAACACTCAGACGAAGATCTCAAATTTTTACCACAGCAGTCTATATCTTTTTTATTTATAGCTTCATCTATTTCGGATTTGCCATCATGCAGGAAGGTGAGATATCAAGTATTAACTGGAAAAATTTTGCCTGGTTTGCCGGAAACAGTTTGTTGCTCATATCAGCGTATCCGCTGATTTATGTATTTGAAAAGATATTTGGATTTTTGTCTGATGTCACACTCATAGAGTTGACAGATACAAATAACCCGCTCCTTCGAAAACTGGCGGAACAGGCCCCTGGTACGTTTCAACATTCAATGCAGGTAGCCAATCTGGCCGAAGAAGCAGTATACAGTATTGGCGGAAATCCGCTGTTAGCCAGGGCAGGCGCTTTATATCATGATATTGGAAAACTCAACATGCCGCAATATTTTACCGAGAACCAGATGACAGGTCAAAATCCGCATGAAGACCTGGATTTTGAAAAAAGTGCTGAAGTCATTATCGACCATGTAAAGCGTGGCGTTGAAATGGCTCATAAAGGGAAATTACCCGAGCAGATCATTGATTTTATTAAAACCCATCATGGCTCAAGTAAAGTAGAATTTTTCCTCAGATCATATAAAAAGAAATATCCGGAAAAAGAAGCAGACATCAATAAATTTACTTACCCGTTTCCAAAGCCGTTTTCAAAAGAAACTGCTGTCATGATGATGGCTGATTCTGTTGAAGCTGCATCAAAAAGTATGAAAACAATCACAGAGGAATCAATCAGTCAACTGGTTGATAAAATCATTAACTTCCAGATTCAGGAAGGCCAGTTAAGCGATGCAAATGTCACTTTCAAGGAAATAGAAATTGTGAAAAAGATATTCAAGAAAAAAATCGCAAACATTTATCATGCGAGAATTGAATATCCCGGAGAGGGGCAATGACTTCATTAATAAACAACACACTGAAATATACACTAAGGGCTTGATGCGAAATAACCTGTACAGAATAAGCCACGTTTTTTTGTTCTTTGCCAAGGCGCAAAAACTGCGAATAGCATTGACTATTTAAAGATTTTTGCAACGCTGGCAAAGAGTTTAAATGTTCAGGTTATTTCGTTTCAAGCCCTAAATTGCCTATCATCGCTAATATTCCCAAAACAAACAAACCTGTTAACCAATGGTAGCAACCATCACTGCTTTTATTGTGTGTAATCTGTTTTCAGCCTCATCAAAAACCAGGGAAGCTTTGGATTCAAATACTTCATCTGTCACTTCCATGGCATCTAATCCATATTTTTCATGATTTTTTTTTCCAATACTTGTTTCTTTATCATGGAAGGCTGGTAAACAGTGTAAGAATCTGACATCAGGGTTCTCCGTAGCATCCAGGAGTTCTGTATTTATCTGATATGGTTTAAGTAATTTAATCCTTTGATCCCAAACTTCTTCAGCTTCGCCCATTGAGACCCAGACATCAGTGAACAGAAAATCAACTCCCAGAACTGCCTCCTTGATATTTTCTGTTATAGTAATCTTTCCACCGGTTTTTAACGCAACACCTATGCATTCATCTACTAATGATTGAGCCGGCTGAAGACTAAGAGGCGCTGCAATTCTTACATCCATGCCCATTTTAGCGCCACCGGCCAACAGTGAATTACCCATATTAAAACGTGCATCGCCCAGGTAGCAAAAAGACATATCTGAAAGCGATTTATCCGAATGCTCTGTCATCGTAAGGAAATCTGCAAGTACCTGGGTCGGATGAAACTCATTTGTCAGGCCGTTCCATACCGGAACACCAGCATATTGTGCTAATGCTTCAACAATATTCTGGCCAAATCCTCTGTATTCGATACCATCATAATACCGTCCCAGCACTCTTGCCGTATCTTTTATTGATTCTTTGTGTCCCATTTGGCTGCCTGTGGGTCCGAGATATGTTGTGGAGGCACCCTGGTCTGCAGCCGCAACTTCAAAAGCACACCTTGTCCTGGTAGAGGTCTTTTCAAATATAAGCGCAATACTCTTACCCATAAGTAATTGATTTTCATTAGCACAACGTTTGGCTGTTTTTAAATCTTTTGATAATTCAAGCAAATAGTGAATCTCTTCCGGTTCAAAATCCAAAAGTTTCAGAAAATGTTTGTTTTTTAAATTATACGCCATAGTGACCTCCTTTTATAAAAGTTATTGGTAACTATTTAGGTTATTGTATGAGATTCCTCTCCGCCGGCTGGCGAATCGGAATGACAGGCTGAGTTGTTTTTGGGTGTTGGTGGGGAAAATGCAGCTCCGCCGCATTTTCCCCACCAACACCAACAATTATTTTCTAGTGTCATTTCGATCGCAGAGAGGTATCTCTTCGTTAAATTTAGTTCCTAAACAGTTACAATTATTATATAAATTAAATATCCTTCTTATTTCCTTTCCTCATTTTTGTTATTATCTTTTGCAGAATCACCTTTGTTATCTTCCTGCTCTTCATCCTGGTCTTCATCCTGCTCTTCATCCTGGTCTAAAAAACGGTTATCAGATAAATCTGTATCCCTAATAAATGTATCCGGCTCATCTTCGGAATCTTCCCGGGGCTTATCTTTTTCTTCCGCTTTGTCTGATGGTTCCTCAATGACAGTATTATTAGAACCACGTAGCTTAAGAATCCGCCCGTCCAATGTCTTTACTTCAATGATGTCAGCCTCAATTGTCTCCTGGTCCTGTTGTTTTTCCAATTCTTCCGGATGGACCCATTTGTATCGTTTCCCGCGTAATTGTTTTGGCAGTACCCTCAAAAATCCGCGAACCTCATCATCAATCTCTACTTTTACAAGTCCCCTGTATTTTCTCCTGTCCATAGATAAAATTGCAATGAGTAGACCCAAAGGTCCAAGCAATCCGATTCCATTCATCCAGTGAGGTTGGTATTTGTTTCTGACAAAACAAAAAGCAGATAGCACATACATAAACCACCCTGACAAAATAATGATGATGAGGGCTATGTCATATGATTCCCTGGTTGCAGACATTTTAAATTCCTCAATATTGTTTGAAATATGAGAAATGATGATGATGGCTGCAATGGTTGATGCAAGCGCCAGGAAAGCAGTAAACCAACAAAAATATGACAATTTCATACTATCCGTTCTTTCTTATTGCTAATTGCAAATATACACGATATTAGAGAGAAAAAAGCATGTTTGGTTCATTTAACATGAATTATTCATAAATATATCCTTTTTAATGCTAAATTTGAAAATAATCGTATATGACTAATATTTTGTTGGTAGAATCCTCATTTATAGCTTTTTTTGTATAAAAAAAAGTCAATATGCAAACACCAATAAAATCGGATAAAATCAGATTTTCAATCAAATACGAAAGGTTTGATATATTTTCTCTTAAAATCAGTCATATCATATTCAGCTGTAATTTTGGTACCATAATCTGTGTCCTCAAGTTTTGTAGCTTCTGTGATTATTGCTTTTTGACCACCGGCATTCACAAAATTAATAGCTGCATTTATTTTCGGAGCCATACTTCCTTCACCAAACATGCCTTTATTCAGTAATTTCCGGGCATCATTGACTGAAAGAAATTCGATAACCTGCTGGCCTGGTTTTTTATAATTCAGGTAAACATATGGTACATCAGTCAGGATGTATAATTCGTCGGCAGAAACGCTTGTTGCAAGTAATGCGGATGCCAGGTCTTTATCAATGACCACCTCTGCCGGTCTGACATTTTTGTTTTCATCAATGTAAACCGGAATACCACCACCACCGGCGGCAATAACAATATTCCCCTGGCGTGACAATTGTTCAATGATATTCCTGTTAAGGATAGAAACCGGCTTTGGCGAAGGTACGGCTCTTCTCCATCCATCTTCTTTTTTCGGGTCTTCCTTAAAAACCCATTTTTTTTCCTGTGCCAGCCTATCCGCCTCTTCACGTGAATAGATTTTACCAATTCGTTTTACCGGAATATTAAATCCGGGATCATTTTGATTCACCTCCACCTGCGAAACCAGTGAAATAACCTCCTTTTGCATATGATTATCTTTCAGGACGTTTCGCAGGATTCGTTCAATCATATACCCGATAGACCCCTGACTGTCGGCGACACAAATATCAAGAGGCATTTGCGCAATGTTATACAAGCTTTCTCCTGCATCGTTTTGCATCAGGATGTTACCAACCTGTGGTCCATTCCCGTGAGTCAGAATAAGGTTATAATTCTCCCTGAGAAGATAGACTATATTTTCCAGGGTGTCCTTTGTATTTTGCTCTTGTTCTTCAATTGTACCATATTGATTATCTCTCAAAAGAGCATTTCCCCCCAGGGCTATGACAGCTAATTTTTTCACAATTCAGTCATTTTTGTGATGATAATATTGATGACGGCCTGGATATTAGGCCTTCGTTCGTGTAAAAATACGTATTCTTTTAATAATCATTACACAAGATTAACCTGCCGGACTTTAAAAACATATTGTTTTAGAGCATTGTGGAATAAAATCTTGTCAAACAATTCACAACAAGAATTAACATATTAAAATACAACAAATGAATATAAAATCAAATTTTTGAATAGATTGATGGTTTTTTACCTACTTTTGCAGCTTCAAAATTTTTGGATGATATGTTTTACCTGAATCCTGTCATATCAGGAAGATCAGGATAATAATTAATATCTCGAAATAAAAAAAACATCATTTTTTTTCTGAAAAGCATGCATGAAATAAGAAATATAGCCATCATAGCGCATGTTGATCATGGCAAGACCACCCTGGTTGACAACATCCTGAAAACAGGAAATTTGTTTTCTGAACATAAAACTCCCGGCGAACTTATTTTGGATAGCAATGACCTTGAAAAAGAAAGAGGTATAACAATACTTTCCAAAAATGTATCGGTCATATACAACGATGTAAAAATAAACATCATTGATACCCCCGGCCACGCTGACTTTGGAGGCGAAGTTGAACGTGTTCTGAACATGGCCGAAGGTGTGTTGCTACTCGTAGACGCTTTTGAGGGAGCAATGCCTCAAACCAGGTTTGTGTTAAAAAAAGCTATTGGTCTGGGGTTGAAGCCCATACTTGTCATTAATAAGGTTGACAAACAAAATTGCCGTCCCGAAGAAGTACAGGAACAAGTATTTGATTTGATGGTTACTTTGGACGCAAGCGAGGACCAACTGGATTTTCCTACCGTCTATGGTTCAGCTAAATATGGCTGGATGTCTGATGACTGGAAAAAACCGACACTCGATATTAAAATTTTGATGGACAGCATCATTGAACATATTCCCAAACCAAAAAAAGAACAGGGGTCACCTCAGATGCTCATCAATGCACTGGAGTATTCCCAATATATTGGGCGAATAGCAATTGGAAAGCTAAAACGCGGACAATTACGTGATAATATAGATGTTGCCCTCATAAAAAGAAACGGCACCATCAATAAAGGAAAAATCAAAGAATTATTTCTTTTCAAAGGACTTGGCCGTGAAAAGGTACATGAGGCAGAATCAGGTGAAATAATTGCTATATCGGGTTTAGAAGGATTCGACATTGGTGACACTGTTTGTGAGCCTGAACATTTAGATGCCTTGCCTTCTATCGCAGTGGATGAACCTACAATGAGTATGCTTTTTACAATTAACGACTCGCCTTTTTTTGGTAAAGACGGGAAATATGTTACCTCAAGACATTTAAAGGAACGCCTTGACAGGGAACTTGAAAAAAATCTTGCTCTCAGGGTGCATCAGGCTGAAAAACCAGATGCCTTCATTGTTTATGGCAGAGGTGTGTTACATCTTTCCATTTTAATCGAAACAATGAGGCGCGAAGGTTATGAATTGCAGGTAGGCCAACCCAGGGTGATTTATAAAGATATCGGAGGTGAAAAACACGAACCAATTGAAGAACTCATTATTGACGTTCCGGACGAATTATCAGGCAGGGTAATAGACATTGTAACTTCAAGAAAAGGAGAAATGGTTAGTATGGAACGAATTGATGACCGTGTCTACCTTGAATTTAAAATTCCCTCAAGGGGTATTATCGGATTACGTACTTTATTACTTACAGTCACATATGGTGAGGTTGTCATGTCTCATCGTTTTATCGATTATGAAACTTTTAAAGGTGATATTGAAAAAAGGCAAAATGGTTCGTTGATTGCCATGGAAACAGGGACAGCTATTGCATATGCATTAGACCGGTTGCAGGACAGGGGAAAATTCTTTATTGAACCTGGCGATGAAATATATAAAGGCCAGGTTGTCGGGGAGCATTCAAAAAGGGACGACCTGGTGATGAATGTCACCAAAACAAAGAAACTTACTAACATCCGGGCAGCAAGTTCTGATGAAAAAGTAAAACTCCCACCGGCAACAAAATTCTCTCTCGAGGAGTCTCTCGAATATATCCAGGAAGATGAATATGCCGAAATAACACCTAAGTCCATCAGGTTAAGAAAAATTCTACTGGATGAACATGAACGAAAAAGGCAGTCATCAAAGACGTAGGCCGTGTGTTTTAAAACAACTATTTTAAATTAATCACCTTAAATTCAACACGCCTGTTTTTTATGCGACCTTCAAGCGTGGAGTTATCGGCAACAGGCTTTGAACTGCCATATCCTTTAAAATCAATTCGACTGCGGGATATTCCCTGTTGAAAAAGGTATTCAGCCACTGCTTTTGCTCGTTCATACGATAATTTTCTGTTATGGTCTTCATACCCGGTATTGTCTGTGTGTCCTGCTATTTCAATTTCCAGGGTAGGATATTCTTTTAACAGGGTCATAAGTTTATATAACTCCTCAAGCGATCCGGACAATAACTGTGATTGGCCAGCTTTAAAATATATATTATCCAATACATTAATTGCGCCTATATTCAAGTCATTTTCATAATAATTGACAGGAGTCACAGAGACATCATCAATGTAATAATAAGCACAAAAATACCTGTTGTAAGGATCAATATCAGGCAATTCCTCCCACATGGTATTGAAGTTTGAATTGAAATTACCAATTGTCAAGTATTTTTCGCCTCCATCTGCCGAATATTCGGCTTCTATTTTTGTCCAGTGCTCAGTTTCAAGGATAACTCCTTTGTCAATGGTGGTGATTTGCGGATTTACATTCAGATATCCATCATAGCCGGTGGTGTCAATTTTATTTTTTGAAATGTACACAGCAAACCCATCAGTTGCATACATGGCATTACGGGCCTTAATGACATAAAACTTCACCTGGTACTTTTGCCCCTTAACAAGGGGCTTTGTAAGTTTGGTTGAGATATATTCCCTGTAGTTACCCCTCCCAGTAAAATCAAAGATGTATCGTGTAATAATGCCATAATAACAATTACCGCTCCTGGCTAGTTTGTAACCAGGCCAGTTGTCCATGTCTTTTTCACGCCTGCTCCACTTGATAAAGAAATCCGGTGTACCGTCGGTTGGAGAAAACCAATTGTCACAAACATAACCCTTCGAACTTCCATGAGGATTATCCCCACGGGAATATTTTTCAAAATCAGGGTTTGGTACCAGGTTTTGAGCTGAAAGAAACTTAAGTAATAGCAATAAAAATATAACACAAACACTTTTCTTCATTATCACAGAACTCTGTTTTCGGACAAAAATATAAATATTTTAACACAGATAATTGATTGGATTTTAAAAAAACGGGATATATAGAATATTTAGAATGGTTTATCGATTTACGTAAATTATAAACATAATGTTGCAAAAATGCATTGTGATTTTCAATGAACAATAGCTATTTGTATATCCATGACATTGGTGTTTGTTGGTCCGGTAAAAATAAGTCCGTCAATTTTTTTAAAAAAATGATAGGCATCCTGGCGTCTTAAAAAATCATACAAATCCATGTCCAGATCAAAAGCACTTTTTCGTGTTAATCCATCAACAATAGCGCCGGCAGCATCAGTTGGGCCGTCAGTACCGTCCGTTCCGCAACTGGAAAAAACAATATTCCTGTCTCCGTCTATTTTAGACGCCATAAATAGAGCAAATTGTTGATTACGTCCGCCTTTTCCATGTCCTTTTTTTAATCTGACAGTTGTTTCACCACCAGCCAGAAAACACGCAGGCAAAGGAACACCATTAATTTTTGACTCTTTAATCCATTTGAGAAATTTGACAGCAGCCTGCTCAATGTCACCATTAAGTGGGCTGTTGAGAATAAAAACATTATACCCGAGAGACTTGGCTTTATTTGTGGCTGCCTGCTGACTCTGCTGATTTGATGCACAAATGAAATGTTCAGGTCCAACCTGTCCCATTGGAGTAGAATTAGAATTTACTTTAACCTTGTTTTTTAATGAAGTCATCACACAGCCGGGAAGTTTATTTTGGAGGTGATATTTTTTTATAATATTAATTGCATCATCGGCATTTGACCTGGTTGGGAAAAAAGGGCCGGAAGCAATGCTATCAGGATCATCGCCAATAACATCAGAAATAACTAACACGATAACCTTAGCCGGGTGCGCTGCTTCAAATGCTTTACCTCCTTTGAAAGCTGATAATTGTTTTCTGACTGTATTCATTTCGTGGATATCGGCTCCTGAAGCCAGAAGTTCACGTGTAACTATCATTTTGTCCTCCAGGGTGATACCTTCCTCCGGAAGAGGACATAAAGCCGACCCCCCGCCAGAGACAAGCGCTATAACCAAATCCCCTTCTGCTGATTTGTTCAGTATACTCATGAGCTTCTTAGCTCCCTCCAATCCTGCTTCGTCAGGTTCAGGGTGTCCAGCTTCGTGGATATGAATATTCTTAAGTTGCTGTTTGCCGGTATAACCATATTTAACAACAACAAATCCTTCTGTAATATAACTTGTTAATTCATCTTCAACAGCTCTGGCCATCTCGTATCCTGCTTTACCCATTCCAACAACCCGGATATTCTTAAATCTATCAATATCGTATCTCTTTTCCTGTTCTTCAACTCCTACAAAAAGCTGATTATTAAGAAATTTCAAATTCCTTTTTACTGCAGTGTAAGCATTAGCAGCTTCTATGGCAGCGTGAATAACCTGAAGGCAATCCTTTTTATAATCTTTTTTTTGTTGTGTTTTCATTCTAAAATTATTGTGATATTTGTATTATGGTTTGTTTTCTCTATTCATTATCTTTTTTAATGCTTTAGCATCAAGTAAGTCCTTCTGTCTTCCGGCTCGAATTTTTGTCTCAACAAGATGTGAAATGGAAATGACATTTGCAATGGCATCCCCAATTTCAATTGAATTCTTCATCGAATTAGCTTCATCAAAAGTCAAAAATGAAGAATAATATCCCATAAGGTCAATTTTCAGGAATCCGTTTTCTTTGTCTTTAACAATGATTGTTTCTCCTTTTGACAAATGTGCGATTGCTTTCTCTATCCCATCTTTCTTATAGCCAAGCTCCTGAAAAACAGACTTTAATATTTGAAGATTTTGAGTTGTGTTTTTAATCCAAATATCCAGATCGTGCGTTGTCCGGTCGGCGCCATAGAGAGTAACAGCAATGCCGCCAACAATAAGATATGAAACATTGTGTTTATTGAATAATGCAATAACCTTCTTATAAAAATTCATTCCAAAACATATTTGTTTTTTTCTTCTTCCGATTGCCGGTTAAAAATATCCGGATTTGAACTTAATAAAAATTCCACCAATTCCCAGTTAGCTT
>CAZVTW010000176.1:0-10641 GCA_964629805.1 uncultured Bacteroidales bacterium
CTGTAATGTCCTTGAGCTTGGCATATAAAACCATGTATTTTAATCGCCAGACCTGGCCAATAATTTTTACAAAAGGATACCTGTTGCTGTTGTCTGATAAAAAGAGGCTCCTGTATCCGTCACCGATGAAATTTTTCCCGTATCCGCCCTGTAACGTAATATACCTCGAGGGATTATAGGTAATATGCCCCCGGAGATAATGAAAGAGGAACGAAAAATCGTCTTTTTTGGCTGCATATTTACCATTATGAACCAGGATTCCGGTCGAGTCTGATTGTTGGGAAAATACAGAAGGAACGCTTATCTTATGAAACGCATATGTGACTTTCATGGAAACATTTTCTTTAATACTCCCGTCCAGTTCACCACCAATTGCATAGCTAAATTCCGGTTTGTATTCATTTTCATGTGTGACAACAGATGAAATGACCGGATGGAAGTTGAAGGTGAGGTTTTTGGTACGAAGCCGGCTAAATTTCTGGTGATAGACGGCATTTAATATTTTCCGGTCTGATTGATTATCATAGATGCTATCAAATAAATTTTTGTATTGACTCTGATGAATAAGATATGGACGATGTGCCGTGTGTGTATTATTGAGGGAAGTATAGGTCTTTTTTTGAAAATGATGATATAAAACATCATCCGGTTTTACTTCCAGAAGTTGAGCATGGATATGGAAGGGCAGTGTGATGGTGAAAAATGTGAAAAGAAGGATATACGTGAAGCCCCGGGTCATAAGAAGATGCTTTTAGGTTTTTCTCCAGTTAAAAATGACAGTGATGTTTGAAACAATAATAGCCAGAATGAGCAATAAGAGCGCCAGACGTCTTATTGACATAAATCCGGAAAGCCAGAATGAAAGCACAATAAAAACAATATTAACCCCAAGTATAATAAAGGTAGCTTTTCTGTGTGAATACCCGAAGTTAATCAACCTGTGGTGGACATGATTTTTGTCAGCTTTATAAATGCCTTTTCTTTTAACAGTCCTGATAAAAACCACCTGTATCATATCGTATAAAGGAACAATCAGAATTCCAAACGAAACTGATGGAGCCGGACTTACGGCATATTGAAAATTTGAATCTATATTACATTCATTGAATTTGATGACCAGTACGGAAGATAAAAGGCCGACAAGCAAAGCGCCGGCATCACCCATGAATATTTTATTATCGCTGCTGAAGATATTGTACCTGAAAAATGCTAACAAAGCGCCGACCAGTGAAAAGCATATTACCACCCATCCGGTGTGTCCGTTAAGCAAAAACCACAACCCGAAAGTGATGGTCGTAATGATACCGGTTCCTGATGCCAGACCATCGATACCGTCAATAAAATTGAAACCGTTGATAATAACCAGCATGGTAAACAATGTCAGAATAAAACTGACTGAATAACCGATTTCTTCGATTCCAAAAAAACCATGCAGGTGAGTAAACCTGATATCTCCAAACACTATGAGTATGACAACGGCAATAATCTGTCCGGTGAGTTTGGTCATAGGAGCGGTAACTAAAATATCATCTTTAACGCCAATAATGAAAATAATTGTTACAGAAGCAATCAGGTATTGCAATTCCGGAATTTCCGTGCAGTTGCACCAAAGCAGGGACGAAAGGGCAAAACCGGCAAAGATTGCCATTCCGCCAAGAGTCGGTACTTCTGAAGTGTGCGACTTCCGGGTATCAGGTTCATCATAGAGATGCTTTAGCTTTGCAACCCTGATAATGGTCGGTATTGCTGCATAAGAGACAATGAAAGATGTTATAAAACCAATAAATAAAAATATCAATTGATTCATGCCGGTATGTTTATGACTTGCAAAATTAATAAAAACATCTGTATAATCATTTTTTACACGGCTTTTTGTTTTTCCTTCTTTTCCTGAATATTGTTACTTTTGTCTGTCAAAGTAAATACCATAATTCATATGATTTTTGTAACCGGCGGAACAGGACTATTAGGTTCTTACCTCTTATTTGAACTTACACAAAAGGAGCAGAAAATTGTTGCCCTAAAAAGAAAACAGAGTGACTTATCTTATGTCCTGAAACTGTTTAAATATTTTTCACCTGCCTATAAGGAACTATACTCAAAAATTGAATGGGTGACAGGCGATGTTCTTGATTATGAAAAACTACTCGGTTTTTTTGATGAGATTGAGGTAGTTTATCATTTGAGCGCTAAAGTATCATTCAATCCGTGGGATAAATATGATGTTTTAAGAACAAACATCAGGGGAACAGAAAATATTGTCAATGCCTGCCTGGAAAAACGCGTTAAAAAACTCTGTTATGCCAGTTCTGTGGCAGCCTTGGGGCAATCGCCCCGAAGAAAGGAAACAACCGAGGTATCACCCCGTCTGGATGACAGTACCTTATCAGCATATTCGGAGAGTAAATTTAAATCTGAACTTGAAATATGGCGGGGCATTCATGAGGGATTAAAAACTGTGATTGTGAATCCATCTATTATTTTTGGCGCCGGAAACTGGAACATTGGAAGTCCGCGGATGTTTAAAGCAATCTGGAAGGGATTAAAATTTTACACCGAAGGCATCACAGGCTTTGTTGATGCCAGGGATGTCGCCCGCCTCATGGTGAGACTTACTGATGACAATGTTTTTGGCGAAAGATTTATCATCTCATCAGAAAATCTTTCTTACAAAGAGATATTAACTTGTATCGCTGATTGTCTTGGCAAGTCACGGCCAAACATGAAAATAACCAATTCTTTGAGTCAAATCATCTGGCGTCTTGAGCATGTGCGATCAAATCTGTTTTTTAGCGAGCCACTTTTAACCAAAGAAACCGCGCAGGCATCTCACAATGAGGTTTTTTATTCAAACCAAAAAATTATCGATAAAACAGGCCATTCGTTTATACCCATCAAAAAAAGCATTGAGGACATTTCGCGTATTTTTCTTATGGACTATGTGAACAGTTCTGTTTAGATTATTGTATAACTAAATTAATGTTGATTTTAAACAAATAATTGCATGTCAGTCAGAAAGATTATTATCTTAGGTTCTGCTCTTTTCATTGTTGTATCAGGTGTTTTACTGATGTATTATTTCACCGGATTAAAAAAAGAACCACCACAAAATCCATCAAAAGAAGCAAAAAGGTATGTCGAAACCAGTACAATTGAATACCGGGATATTAATTCCGAGGTATTTGCTTCAGGCAGGTTAGCTTCAGGACAATATGTTGATGTCATCTCCGAAGTGCAGGGCAAAATCCTGTACGGGGATATCCCGCTCAAAAAAGGTCAGGTGTTTTGGGAAGGTCAACTGTTGTTTAAAATCTTTGATAAAGAGGCTTTATACAACCTTCAGGCAAAAAAAAGCAGGTTTTTAACTTCAATCGCCAATCTCCTGGCTGATTTCAAAATCGATTTTCCGGACAGTTACCAAACCTGGAATAATTTTTTCGAATCGATTGACATCAGTAACGATCTTCCGGAACTGCCCAGTCCAAAAAGCCGGCAGGAGAAGGTGTTCCTGGCCACCAGGAACATTCTCAGTGATTATTATTCAATAAAAAGTGATGAGACCCGGCTTTCAAAATATTATGTCAGAGCTCCTTTTGACGGCACTTTTCTTGAAGTTTACCTTGAAACCGGGTCGGTAGCCAATCCCGGAACCAGGATAGCTAAAATTATTAAAACCGGCTCCCTGGAACTCGAAGTACCGCTTGAAACAAGATTCGCCAAATGGATTGAAATAGGAGATTCCGTTCATATCAGGGACAGGGACAGAATACAAACCTGGAAAGGTATAATTGTCCGTGAATCCGGTTTTGTGAATGAAAATACCCAGTCCTTAAGTGTATTTGTTAAAGTGATCCCTCAAAAAAAGCAACCGCTGTTTAAAGGGATGTACTTAGAGGCTGTTTTTCCCGGGACAATGGTTAAAAACGGAATGAAAATCCCCAGAAACGCAGTGTACAACAATAATGAAGTATTTGTTGTGGTCAATAACAGACTCGTGAAAAAGGAAATTAATATTCTCAAAGTCAATGAGGAATCTTACATTTTTAATGGTATTGAAGAGGGGCTGGACATTGTCACAGAGCCCCTGGTAGGCGCTAATGAAAATATGAAAGTTGAAATGTTGGATTGATTCCGAAAACAAAAATTTTATGAAAAAAATAATCTCCATATTTGTTAAATATCCGTTTTATGCCAATATCATCATTGCAATTTTAATCCTGGCCGGTGGATTCAGTCTCTGGAACATGAAAAAATCATTTTTCCCTTACCGTGAAGCCAGGTTCATCACTGTCAGTATATTTTATCCCGGGGCTTCGCCTAAGGAGATGGAAGAAGGATGTACCATGAGGATAGAAGAAGCCATCAGGGGGATTGTCGGCATTAAGGAATTCACTTCAACATCCTCTGAAAATATGTCAACCGTGCGGATTGAAACAACCGGTGAGTATGATATTGATGAAACCCTCATGGAAGTTAAAAATGCAGTTGACGGAATCAGTTCTTTTCCTGTGGATGCAGAAAAGCCAATTGTATCAAAACAGCGTGAAGTGACTCCTGCTGTCAGACTCGGTCTGTCCGGTGATGTTGACCTGATGACCCTGAAGAAATATGCCTATGATATTCAGGATGATTTTTACGCCTCTGGTATTATTTCGCAAATATCACTGTCCGGGTTTCCTGATCCTGAAATCTCTGTTGAGGTGGAAGAAGAAGACCTGCTCAGGTATAATGTAACTTTTGATGAGATTGCAAGGGCCATTTCAATGAATAACCGGGATATTTCAGCAGGAATGATAAAATCTATGGAACAGGAAATACTCATCAGGTCAAGAGCCAGGAGCGTTGAACCGGATAAAATAGGGGACATAATCATTCGTGCCAATCCTGATGGTAGTAATTTACTTATTCGGGACATTGCAAACATTAAAATCAAATTTGCTGATGTAGCAAGCAAATCCCTAATGAATGGTAAACAAGCCGTGTATTTTGTTATCAATAAACTGAATGAAGAGGATTTGGATGAAATTTCCGATTATATCAATGCGTATGCAGATGAATTTAATACAAAAAACGAAGATGTTAAACTGGAAATAACATTCGATTATTTATCCATACTCGGAAGCAGGCTGGATTTATTGTTGGAAAACGGTGGCATCGGGTTACTACTTGTTATCTTTTCACTGGCCTTGTTTCTAAATTTCCGGCTTTCACTCTGGGTGGCCTGGGGTATACCGGCCTCATTCCTGGCCATGTTTATCATTGCTAATATATATGGCATCACCATCAATATGATCAGCCTTTTCGGGATGATCCTCGTTGTTGGTATCCTGGTTGATGATGGTATTGTGATTGGTGAAAATATCTATTCCCATTTTGAACGGGGGAAAAGCCCGCCACGGTCTGCCATTGATGGTACAATGGAAGTATTGCCTGCTGTACTTACCTCTATTACAACCACTATTGTTGCATTTTCGCCCCTGTTATTTATTGAAGGAAGAATGGAATTTATGTTTGAAATGGCATTCATTGTCATTTTCAGCCTGGGATTTTCATTGTTTGAAGCCTTTTTTGTGCTTCCGGCCCATGTCGGGAATCATCATATCCTCCGACGTCAGGAAAATATGAAAGGCATAGGAAAAAAAATCCGGAAACATCTCGACCGGGTCGTTTTCTACCTTCGTGACAACATATACGGAAAAGTACTTGATACAATCATCAGGTGGAAATACATTTTCCTTGTCACTCCCATTGCATTGATACTCATCACGGTTGGACTTTTTAACGGCGGTCTGTTGCAGTTTACATTTTTTCCCTCTGTTGCTTTTGACTTTTTTAGTGTTAATATTGCTTTCACACCAGGTTCGGGAGAAAGGCAGACTATGGAATATCTTAAAAAATTTGACTCTGCTATATGGACAGTAAACGATGAGCTCAAACAAGAATACCAGGATACGAATGATTACATTACCTATTCTTTTATCAATCTTGGTAATTCTTTCAATGGAAAAGAACGCGGCTCACATGCCGGAAACATATTTGTCCTGCTTAGGGATATGGAAGGCGCTCCTGTATCAAGTTTTGAGATTGTACAAAAAGTCAGACAGGAGATCGGTGAGATACCGGAGGCGGATAAATTTACCGTTGGCGGACAAAATCGTTGGGGCAGTCCGGTCTCCATCAGTTTGCTGGGCAAAAATCTAGATGAACTTAAATCTGCCAAAGAATTTATGAAAACCGAACTGGCAAAGTTTCAGGCCCTGGAAAACATCAATGACAATGATGCTGCCGGGAAACAGGAAGTTCGTCTGAAGCTCAAACCCAAAGCCTATTTCCTGGGTCTTGACCACGCAGGCATCAGTAAACAGGTTAGGCAGGGATTCTATGGCGGACAGGCACAGAGACTTCAGCATGGCAAAGATGAATTAAGGGTTTGGGTGAGATACCCCAAAGAAGACAGGTTGAATCTTGGCCAATTGGAAAAAATGAAAATTAAAACCCCTCAGGGTGAATATCCCCTTTCAGAGCTTGCTACCTATGAAATAAAAAGGGGGCCGGTGAACATCCAACGTTACAACAGCTCGCGTGAAGTCCGGATAGAAGCAGATATGGTTGATCCATATGCTCCTGTTCCTCCTGTACTGGAAGAAATTCGACAAACGATTATTCCTGAATTGCAGGTAAATTTTCCGGGGATAGATATCATATATCAGGGTCAGCAAAAAGACAGCGCAGAATCAGGCGAACAGCTCATTAAATACTTTGGAATCGCTTTTGCTATTATTATACTCCTGCTTATGCTCCATTTTAAATCAACAACCCAGGCCATCATTATTCTGCTAATGATTCCATTAGCGCTTTTAGGCGCTATGTGGGGGCATGGTTTGCACGGAAGGCCGGTTTCAATGCTCAGCGCCTGGGGCATGGTTGCTTTGTCCGGGGTTATTGTCAATGATGCGGTGGTTTTCCTGACAAAATACAATTCTCTCCTGCTACAAGGCTACTCAGTGGTGCAGGCTGTATATAATGCCGGGCTGGCCAGGTTCAGACCAATTCTGCTTACAACCATCACAACAACCATCGGACTTTATCCCATTATTCTGGAAAAAAGTGTCCAGGCACAATTTCTTATTCCGATGGCTATCTCCCTGGCCTATGGCGTTTTGATAGGAACCGGTTTTATCCTTTTGTTTTTCCCGGTACTCATTCTTGTCCTCAATGATATGAAATATTACGCTAACTGGCTCTGGAACGGATTCAGACCTGAACGCGAGGAACTTGAAGTTGCTGTTATCAATAGTAAGAAAAAAATTGACTAATATGATGAATTGTCTATGTGCCAAAACCTTTCGCGGTTGCAGGCAAGCCAACCGGACAGAAACAAACCGGCACATCAGAAATCTTTAAATCTTTGAATCTATGAAATATATCCCCCTTTTTTACATCAAATCAATCCTTTTTCTGGTGGCTATTTTTGCAAATAACAAAACATATGGCCAACAGCAATTGTCACTTTCAGGATCAATCGTAAAGGCGCTTGAAAATAATTTTGATATTCGAATTTCGAAAAAAGATTTAGAAATAGCAGGTAATAATAACCGCTGGGGTATTGCAGGAAGATACCCCACTGTCAACCTATCAGTGAACCAAATGAATTCTTTTAATGATGAAAAGAGTCAAACAGGTGAAGGACGAAATTCATATACAAGAAATTCCGTTTCACCGGATTTGAATCTCCGCTGGATTTTGTTCGATGGTTTTGCTGTAAAAATAAGAAAAGAAAAATTTGACTACTTGTATCAGTTGGCAGAGGAAAATTCATCAATTATTGTCGAAAACACCATTCAGGCTGTTATCCTGGCATATTATAAAGCTTTACTGGAAAAAGAGAAACTGGCCATAACCAGGCAATTGACGGAATTGTCAGGTGACAGGTACTTCTATTTTCAGACCAAAAAAGAACTGGGCAGCGCAGTGACCTATGATGTGCTCCAGGCAAAAAATGCCTGGTTAAATGACTCTTCAACATATCTCCTGCAATCTCTGAATGCTGAAAATACACTCAGAAACCTCAACCTGTTATTAGGTGAAAAAGCCTCAGTTGAATATACACTAACTGATGAATTTGATGCACAGGCAAAGATTTATGAATATGATGCCTTGCTTGACAAGATGCTGAAAGATAACAAAACACTCAAGAACCAATATATCAACCAGGAACTGAACCAAAACGAAATCGCAACACAAAAAAGCGCTTTGTATCCAACCGTTTCATTACATGCAGGAACCAGTCCGTTCTTCTCAGGAACGAAATATTCAGAAAGCCCGCGTATAAATTCAGACGCCTACCAGTTTTATTCTAACTTTTCTTTATCTTACACGCTTTTCAACGGAGGCGCTATCAGGAATGCCATTCAAAATGCAACAGTTGAGCAGCAGATAGGCTATCTTGAGTTGGAAGAAATGAAACTCAAAATGACAAATACACTTTTCAATACATTTGAGATGTACAATATTAGGAAACAACTGCTCAATGTAGCAGAAGAGTCAATGGAAACAGCGAAACTGAATCTTGATATTTCAACAGATAAATACAAAGCCGGAACCATCAACTCATTCAATTACAGAGATGTGCAACTCATCTACCTCAATGCCGCCTTTAACAGGCTGCAGTCAATTTATGACCTCATAGAAACCGACACCGAACTGATGAGACTTACCGGTGGAATAATTCGTGAGTATGGGGAGTAGAAGGCAAATTTTTATCGATTTGCATGACGCTTACAAGTTTCATTAGAAGTTAGCCAACGTATAAAGTCAGCTTGACATTTTCGATCTCAAATGACTTTATCTTCGTAGAGACAATAACGAAGAGTCTAGCGACAAATGGACTTCTATGAGTAGACTCATAATATAAATTGACAATAAATAGGTAAAAAAATCCCAAATATTTTATAAATATTTTTCAATATTGATAAGTAAGTTTATTATCCTTATCTTTGTGGATGTATTAAACCATAAATCATGGGACTTGGAGAACAAATAAGAAAAGTAAGAGAAGCAAAAGAATTATCTCAAAAACAAGTTGCACTTTCGATTAATATGGATCAATCCCAATATTCAAAAATCGAAAAGAGGAAAACTGATCCTTCTCATATTCTACAATTGATAAAATAGCTAAAGCATTAGGGGTTGACTTAACAGAACTCTTTGCATCTGATAAAATATTCAGTGATGTTAATTCAGTAGACCAGACTTCGTAAGAAAAAAGGTGAAATTTTTTAAAAGTATGACAAATTGACATTCATAAAATATTGTATGTCAATATATTAAGAATTTTTATGGATTATAAACTAAATGTCCAATTATTTTTTTAATCTTAAATTCTTATATATGGCATAAAATAGATTTAATATTTGATTACATGTTTTAATCAATACATTTATGGTTAAAACCGAACGTCCAATTTTTTGTTGTTTGATAATCAGTTCTTTGTCATTTTGACAGGCCTGCGAAGTCTGGTAGACAAAACTTTAATGGAAAAAATAAATCTTATTGAAAGCCTGGAGGAGAAAGAAAAGGTTTCAATCTTTAATATTATTGATAGTTTAGTGGTAAAAAAAGACTGAAAGATTCCCTTACAAATGCTTTAAATGTTGCTTAAATAAAATATAATGAAAGATAAATCACTTAGTTTACCAATAATCATAGAACAAGATGAAGACAACTTCTATATTGTTAGTTGTCCTGTTTTTAAAGGGTTTCATTCTTATGGTAAAACAGTTGATGAAGCAATGAATAATTTAAAAAAAGTTATTAAAATATGCATGGAAGAAACTCCTATAGAAAACATTAATAAGTTTGTAGGGTTTCGGGAAATTGAAATGCCTTTGAAAATTGCCTGACCAATTTTAATGATATGTCCTCTAAAGCTTACTACTATTTGCGGTAAAGATTTTATAAAATTACTTGAAAAATTAGGTTTTGTAATTATCCGCATTAATGACTCACATCACAGGTTAAAACATGAAGATGGCAGAATGACAACAATACCGGTACATGGTACTGATGATCTGCCAAAAGGACTGCTAAGAAAAATAATCAGGGAAGACCTGCAATTATCATTAGATGAGTTTACTGAGATATATGAAAAAAACAAATAAAAAAAGCCCGGTATTTACAAAATGCCAGGCTTTTTTATTTATCCTTTGGTTCATCCTACATCAATGGTCGCTTTGCAAACGCACCCAGCTGGGGAAAAGTGATATGCATGTTTCTTCAGTATATGGCCATTTTGATCTTTGACGTATTCCAGTCTGTCTAAATCGTCGTATTCATAATATGTTATTATTCCATTTGGGTTAGTACGGGATGTCATGCCAATGAGCAGGTCGTAGGTATAGGTTGTCATTTGGGCGTTGGCCGGGTAGAGGCGTACTTCATCAATAATAGTATTTGTGAGGGACAATGTAACTTTTTGTTCAGAGGCAAGCTTTATATTTTTCTTTACATTTGTCCATTCACTATCTGTTACGGCGCTTAAAGTACACATTCCATTATTACAAATTACATATGAATCAGGATTACTTAGGCATTGATGAAAAATAAAGTGGACAAGTTCAGGGTGTGTAATAGAATAGCTAA
>CAZVTW010000177.1:0-3714 GCA_964629805.1 uncultured Bacteroidales bacterium
TGATATATGAGTCCACTCCTAAAAGCCTCTTTGCTGCCAAAATCTTCGTCATTTGAAATTATTAAGTACTCATTAACAGTCAGTTAACTCCGATTCAAAAATTCCATATGCCCCCAACAACGCATGCATGGGGCAGGCTTGATTTTGACAAAAATAGTACTGCCAAGTAAAGAGTTCTCTATTTCCACATTTTGTTGAAATAATCTCCGAAGGAGTTATTGCGTTTCTTAGGAATTGACTCACAAATGAATTAAAGATATGAATAGAGGAAAATCGGATAATATATGTGTTATCACCACCGTTAATATCCTGTTAATAAACCGATGGTGAAAACGAATGAGTTAGATACCTGAATCTGTGCTATCAATTATCCAGGCAACATATGCCACATACGCTATAGTCCATACGACCGTACCTGTAACACAACCCCATAATGATTTCATAGCTTGATCCTTCTCTTCTGTCACAAGATATACAACCAGTATACCTACAACACCAAATGCACAGCCCCAAAGAAAGGAGGGGATTCCAAGGGGGCCACCATTTTTAAAGGCAAAACTCGCTCCTAAAGGCGAAAGCGTCGTCAAATTAATGGCATGAGCATAGCCAGATTTCATTAAATCATTAAAACTCATCCCGGAATTTGCCATTACAAAACCTTCAAGTTCATTAAGTTCTTGAAATTCCATCTTAATGAAATCCCTATCGATTTCAAAAAGTTCTGCATTCCCTGCAAACACATTATTTGTAGCAAGAAAAGCCAGCAGACATCCTAATACTAATAAATTTTTCATAATGATACATTTTTTTTTGCATAATGATGATTTACATAAACATATTTTTTATTAAGTGCTTCTAAGCTAAATTTAAATTTTTTTAAGACAAGCATTTACACTTTTTAAGTGTATGTGAGAAAACGCCAATCTCTGTCTTACTTTGAAGTTTTTGATTCTTCATTAACAAACAGTTAACTCCGGATCAAAAAACTAAAATGCTCCCTTCATTTTATTTATGTGGGCAGGTTTGATTTTACCAAAAATCATACTTTTAGGAGTTGACTCATAAATATAACTAAGCATTTCAAAAATTAATGCATTGGTTTTTTAAAAAAAATCTTGATCCATCCTAACTTTATATTAATAAAAAGTAAATATGTGAAATATTAAACATACAAATGAGAACGTAATAATTATCCGACAGCAATAATAGGTATTACTTTTTACTTTTCAAAATAATACAAGTATAAAATTTGATTTGAATACCAAATTTGAATAAAATTTAGGAGGAGTTCTAATGAGTAAGGGTTTGATGCGAAATAAAGTGTACAGAATAAGAATTTTTTTTATACTAAAATTATATTATTTAATCTTAATTTTACATGAAGTTCGCCAGAACATTTTAACTTTAAAGCCTATTAATCTAAATTCCCCTGTCATGAAATCAATAAAAACATTTACTGTATTCGTATTCTTTTCACTTATATTTTCTCACTTACATTCCCAGGAATTCGAAACAAGACTTTTACAAGAAGCTAATCAAATCAATACCAAGGACTTTCAAAAACATATGGCAGTCCTTGCTCATGATTCACTTGAAGGCAGAAACACCTCATCCCGCGGATATACAATTGCCGCCAATTATATTGTTGATAATCTTGAAAAATCAGGCATTCAACCTGCCGGTCAGAGTAATAGCTACTTTCAATCCGTACCATTAAAAAAATATACGTTTAAAAATAATGCTCCGCAATTGTCAGTTTTATCCGGGCAAAAGACTTTTCATGGCGCATATGGCAAAAACTTTACCTCTTTCACCCCAATAAAATATCCGGCAGTGAATGAAACCCAAAACATCGTGTGTGTTGGTAAGGGAATAATCTATCCTCAATTGAATATAAATGATTATGCTAATGTTGATGTTACAGGGAAGACTGTCATTATTGAACCGTCAAGACCAAAATATCTTCAGAATGAACCAAAGAGTGCAAATTATGAACTTAAACTTATAGAAAATGCCATTGAGCAAGGGGCATCGGGTGTTCTTTTTGTAAACAAAATAGGAATACTCCAAAAACTCATATTAAAACATATTCACGCATTCTTTTCAGAACCGGTTTATGCTGTAGAAGGCATGGAAAGAGAGAATCCCGTTCTTGGATTTGATTCAAAACTGGTGGCTTTTGCCAATCGTCGTTTTGTGAAAAAAATTTTTAAAGCTGAGGACAGGAATCTGAGAAAATACTTGAAAAACATCAAAAAGGGAATACCTGCTTCATTTGAAATGAAATCAACACTGAATTTGAAATATGAAACTGAAAGTGAAAAAGCACATTGCAAAAATGTTGTGGCTTTGATTCCAGGTTCTGACCCTCAATTACGAGATGAATACATCATCATTTCAGCGCATTTAGACCATGTAGGCATAGGAAGAGCTATAAAAAATGACTCAATCTATAACGGCGCCTGGGATAACGCTTCAGGTTCGGCCGGGATATTAGAACTTGCTAAAATGTTAATAGAATCATCCGTGAAATTTAAACGCTCAATTGTCTTTTTGTGGCTTACAGCAGAAGAAAAAGGCCTGCTTGGTTCTCACTATTTTGCCCATTATCCGACAATACCGAAAGAAAAGATTGTTGCAAACATCAACTTAGATATGATGGGTGGATTTTTTGAAGCTAAAGACATCATTCCAATGGGATATAGAATGTCGAATATTTCTGAAGCTATAGATTTCGCGACAAACACGCTTAATTTGAGTGTTAATGATTCCGCCACCCAAATAGAACAATACTTTGAAAACAGCGATCATTTTTCATTTATTCAGCAGGGAATACCTTCGGTTTTTATCTGGCGGGGTTTAGATGCAAAAGATCCTGATATCAACGGATACGAAACGTATAAAAAATGGGAGCGAAAAGTCCTGCATTCACCGTTTGATGATTTATCACAGGATTTCAAAAATAAAGCTTTTGAAACCGCATTGAAAATCAATTTTTTAACTATTGCTTACCTGGCCAATGAAATTGAGTCCGTTGAATGGAACGAAGAAAGTAAGATGTATAAAAAATATGTTATGAACAATAAAATGGTTGTCCAATGAATGAGATTATAAGACATTATTTAATCTCGTTTGGTTGAAAATCTTTATCGTTGATAACCTGTATTCTGTTATTATCCTGTGTGATTATATAGAAACCAAATTTTTTTGCTTCTTCAATCACACCTTTTTCAAAGGTCATTCCGGCAATGGCCCCGTAAATTTTATATCCTTTATATTGCGGAAATAAACTTGTAAATTTTTTTAATCTTTCATTGAAGAAAAGTCGCAGGTGCCAAACTTTGTATCTGTATTTAACCTCAACAATCAAAACTTTATAATCATTATACAGAATGATATCATATTCAGCTTCTAAATTATTACGTTTTCGCTTATAATTTCGGTCTATAATATCAAAATTCATACCTGCAAGACTCATTGAATGAGCTAAGCCGGTATAAAAGAAATCTTCTGCTATTTCACCATTACTCTTACCAATACCACCAAGCTCTTCATGAATTTCCTTCATTCTTTTGGTGATAGATTTATCAGTTTCCTGAAATTTTCTGTCGGTTTCTTTAAACTGCCGGTCAGTTTCCTTAAACTGCCGGTCAGTTTCCTTAAACTGCCGGTCAGTTTCCTTAAACTGCCGGTCAGTTTCCTTAAACTGCCGGA
>CAZVTW010000177.1:3814-10639 GCA_964629805.1 uncultured Bacteroidales bacterium
TTAAACTGCCGGTCAGTTTCCTTAAACTGCCGGTCAGTTTCCTTAAACTGCCGGACAGTTTCCTTAAATCTTCTGGCAATTTCCTCAAATTTTCTGTCTGTTTCCTTAAACATCTTGTCAGTCTCCTGAAACATTTTCCAGACATCATCAAAAGATACAGGCCGACCATAATCAGCTATCGGTTCATTTACTTGTGGGATGTTATCCTCGTCGTTTCTTTCCGGATACTCCATAATCGTATTTTGTTAAATATCATATTATGCAAAGATAATAATTATTACAGATTGAAACAAAAATCTGAATTCAGGAAATTTGAAGGATAAAGTGGCAAGGTAAAGATTTCGAAAATTACTGAGTTATTACACCTTCCTTTGATAATAATGCTTAGGATCTCCATGTTCACCATATCCGATAACATCTCCGGCCATTGCGATGCGTGCCTCCAGGCAGTTTGAGCAGTCAACGGCTTCTTCGGTTGTGCATGGTTTATTTTCGTATAAATCATATTCATCCCTGTACATGCCTGGTGTAATATTGGGCATAATGACATTGGCGCCGATTTTTAAGGCTTTTTCACGCCCAACTTTGTCGATGGCCTGGAGCGCTGTTGCTGCTGCTATGTTTATATCTTTCATCATAATTCTTAAAACAGCAATCATTTTCAGGGCCAATTCAAAACGCTGTTCTAATGGCAATAAAAAATCCCGGTATTGATAAAGCGGCGTTTCTTTATGCTCAATATATGGTCCCATGCCAACCATATCAATATCAAATTTTTTCATAAAAAGAAGATCATTGGCCAAATCTTCGATAGTCTGAAACGGTAAACCAATCATCACCCCCGTACCGGTCTGATATCCTATACGTTGCAAGGTTTTTAAACATGAGAGCCTTTTTTCATAATGATGCAACGCATTGGATGGATGCATTTTTTGATATAATTGTTTACTGGTCGTCTCTATTCTGAGCAAATAGCGATGTGCGCCATTATCTAACCACTCCTTATACACCTGCTCATGCTGCTCTCCAAGAGACAGGGTGATATGCAATGAATTGCCGGTTTCCCGGTGTATTCGCTGCAAAAGTTTTGTTATCCTGCTGGTGAAGATTTTGTCACATCGTTCGCCGGATTGCAGTACCAGCGAGCCATAATTGTGTTCATGTGCAAATTTAACAGCTTCCAGAATAGCATCATCGTCAAGGTTGTATCGATTCACATGAATGTTATCTTTCCTGATACCACAATAGTAACAGCTTTTGGAACAAATATTCGAGAATTCGACCAAGCCCCTGAAATATGTAATGTTAGAGACACTCTCTTTTTTCACCTCAGCAGACTTCTCAAACAAAACCAGCCTGTCGTTCCCTTTGGCTGAGAGGAGGGTAACAATATCATCTTTAGTAAACTCTGACTGACGAACTATTTCCTTTATTTTATTGTTTTTCATAATGCAAGCTTAATTGTTTTCCTGAAATTCATCAGAGGTAATCAGCAGCAGATTCGGCAACTCGTGTAAAAGGACGAATTGCCCGTTCATAAATGCCCTGAACATATGCTATTGCCATACCATAATTCGTTACCGGGACACCTGCGTCAATGGCAGGTTTTAACCTGTTGACAATCTGTTTTCTTGTCAAAACACACCCGCCACACTGAATAACAAGCGCATACTCACGGATATCACGCGGTAAATTGCTCAAACCGGAAACTACTTCATAATGAAGCTTTTTACCGGTGAAATTCGTAATCCACCGGGGAATTTTCACCCTGCCAATATCATCACATGACACATGATGCGTGCATGATTCAAGTAATAAAACAGTATCTCCGTCCTTCAATTTTGATATGTGAGGTGTTCCGTTAAGATAATGTTCAAAATCACCTTTGTATTTGGCCAGCAGAATACTGAAACCCGTAAGCGGAACATCTTTGGGTATCGAAGCATCTGCTTTTAAAAATATTGAACTGTCTGTTATGGCAAGATTCGGCCTGATACCGGTTTTTTTCAAAAAGGAATCAACTTCACGTTCTTTCACAACAATGGCAACAGCATCGTTATCGAGTATATCCCTGATAGCCTGAACCTGGGGTAGTATTAACCTTCCCTCAGGCGCTTCTATATCAATGGGGACAATCAACAAAACTATATCACCGTACGAAAGTATATCACCTACAAGGGTTTTAGCTTTATAAGCCGTTTCAGGCATTATTTTTTTTATGATATCAATGAGATAGTCCTTGTTTTCAGGAAAATGCGAAGAAAAATCAATGACCTGAACCTTAAATCTTTCGGTAATCTCATCTTTGACATCTCGTTTAAGTTCTTCAATATCTGATTTATTGTGGATGATCAAAAATGGAACAGCATATTCATTAAACTGTTCGATAAGCTGTTCTTCAAATGATCCCATATTATTATTTGTGATGACAAGAATGGCAAGATCAATAATTTTGATGACAGAAATCGATTTTTTTATTCGTTTTTCGCCAAGCTCGCCTATATCATCAATTCCCGCTGTATCAACAATAATAGCCGGTCCAATTGTCTGTATTTCTATTGATTTTTTAACAGGGTCGGTTGTGGTGCCAGCTACATCAGAAACAATTGCAATATCTTGATTAGCAAGCACATTGATGAGCGAACTTTTACCGTTGTTTCTTCGCCCGAAAATCCCGATATGTGGTTTTCTTTCTCTTCCTTTACTCATCTTCAAGAATATCTTTTATTTGAAACCCGGTTTTTAATAAATTTTGTGGCTGCATTATTTTTCTCAGTTTATCATCAGTTAAAATGCCAAGATTTTTATTTGCTTCAAAGATAGATATATTTTTTGACTTCATCTCTTCGGCAATTTTTGCAGCCAGTTTATACCCGATATAGGGATTCAGTGATGTGGTTATAGCGCTGCTCATGAAAAGCTTGTTTAAAGCTGTCTCATGTTGTACTTTCATATCACGTATAAGATTTGTACGCAGTGTATCAGAAGCCGCTTTTAGCAACTTAATACTTTCAATGAGTGCGTGGCCAATGACCGGCCAGTAGGGATTTAAATCCAGGCACGATTGAGCAGCAAGATTTGTTATCAGATTATCATTCGAATAGACCTTATGTGCTGCGCTTATCACATATTCAGAGATAACAGGATTCACTTTCCCCGGCATAATGGAACTGCCTGTTTGTTTTGCAGAAATATATAAATCTTTCTGTCCTGTTATATCCGATGATAATAACCTGAGGTCAGCCGAAATTTTTTCCAGATTAACAGCATGAGCTTTTAAAATGGCATGAACTTCTACCAGCGGATCAAGATTAGCGGTTGCATCCGGCAGGTTTTCGCTTCTTGTTACAGGCAGGTTTGTTAGTCTTTGTAATGCACTAATCACTTCCATAATGAAATACCTGGGGACCGACACACCGGTTCCGACAGCGCTTCCACCAATGTTCACTACTTTTATCCGCTCAAAGCATTTAGAAACCCGCCACCAGTCCCTGGACAGGGCATCATTGTACGTACTGAATAGTTTTCCGTAAGAGGAAGGGACAGCTTCCATCATTTGAGTATATGCCAGTCGCAGCGTATTCCTGCTTTTATTTTCTGCCTGTTCAATGTCAATTCTCAATTTGTTGATAGAATCCTCGAGTTTTCTCAGTAAAAACATGGCGCATACCTTCAGGGTTGTGGGAATAACATCATTTGTTGATTGATGAATATTGGCATGTTCAATGGGATCAATAATATCGTAAGAACCCGGTTTTTCCCCTTTTTTCAGGAGTGAAGCATTGGCGATAATCTCATTCAAATTCATATTGATGCTTGTTCCTGCCCCGCCCTGGAGAGATGGTATTATGAAATGGTCAAAATACTTGCCTTTACTCACTTCTTTTGCTGTTTCAATGAGAACATCAATGATATCATCCCCGGGAAATGAAAAAGGAAGCCGGTTAATATCATATTTGCTAACAACCGCTGTTTTATATTTCCTGTAAGTTTGATAACAGGCAAGCTTAACAAGACCAATTGCTTTATACCATTCAATAAAAAAAGGTGACTTAAAAGGAAAATTTTCTTTTGCCCGCAATGAATGAATTCCATATAAGGCATCACAGGGAATATCTTTTTCTCCGATAAAATCTGTTTCTTTCCTGCACTTTTCAGTATCGGGTTGTTGTTTCATCTGTTTAAATTTTGTCCGCGAAAATTTTTTTGTCCATGAATGACACGAATTAACACAAATTAATTAACTTTCATTTAATTTTTTAATCATCGGCGTGCCTGCCTGTAGCAGACAGGTGTGTGCCACAGGCTTTCCAGCCTGTAGGCTTATCTTGCAGGCTGGAAAGCTTGCGGTACATGAGTGTTTCATCTGTTTATTTTTTAGAAATCATTTACTATTAACGCAAAAAAAATAATCCTCTGTTGTGTAGAGCAAATTATTTCCGTCCCAAAATCTATGATTTATAGGATACTCGACCAGGGGTCGGTGTATCACGATCAAATCACCCAATGACTGTTTCATATTAATGTTTGATATATATTGTATTCTAAAAGCGAAAATATTAATTTTGTTCAAAAATTAACAGAATTTTTTCTTTCTCATGCAAAAACGTATAGGTTCCGCACTTATTCTTGTCAGCGACAAAATTTCGATTTTCAGGCTGAATGCCCTTATATCCGATTTTTCAGATATGATTATCGGACGTCAGGGTATACCTCTCCGGGAGCGTGGAATCAGTGTAATCAGCCTTGTTTTTGAAGGAACAACCGATCAGATAGGCGCCTTCACAGGTAAAATAGGCAGGCTTGACGGCATCCAGGTGAAGTCGATTGTGCTAAAGCCTACTGTGGGAGATTGAAAAAGTTAAGCCATTAAAAAAAATATAAATTAAAATAAGTCTTACAATTCTACAAACAAACTTATGAACACATTAAAACCAACACACTCAAAAACAAAAATGATTGCCACCATTGGTCCGGCATCTTCTGATAAAGATACATTAAAAAAATTTATTCTTGAAGGTGTTGATGTTTGCCGACTCAATTTTTCGCACGGCACACATCAGGATCACCACAATGTCATTCGTAATATCCGTGAAATAAACAAAGAACTTGGATTGAACATCGCCCTGTTAGCTGATCTTCAGGGGCCAAAAATAAGAATTGGTCAAGTAGAAAACAACCAAATAATACTTGAAGAAGGCCAGGAACTAGAAATCACAACGAATGAGTGTATTGGCACTCATGAAAAAATCTACCTAAAATATGAAAACTTCCCCTGTGATGTCGTTTCCGGTGAAACCATACTGATAGATGACGGAAAACTCAAACTCCAGGTGCTTGAAACAAACAACAAAGATAGTGTAAGAACCAAGGTTATTTACGGTGGTGTGCTTTCATCAAAAAAAGGCGTTAATCTACCAGGGACAAATATTTCTATTCCAAGTCTTACGGACAAGGATAAAGAAGATGCCCGGTTTGCGCTTGAGAATGATGTAGATTGGATAGCCCTTTCTTTTGTCAGGAATGCAACAGATGTTATTGAACTCAAACAAATTATTAAAAAGCAAAAAAAGCATGCATCTGTTATCTCAAAAATAGAGAAACCCGAGGCTCTAAAAGATATTGTGAATATTATCGATGTATCAGACGGTATCATGGTTGCCAGGGGAGACCTCGGTGTTGAACTTGACTTTCACAAAGTTCCGGTCATTCAGAAAGACCTTGTGGTTCGGTGTATCAATGCCTCCAAGCCCGTCATCATTGCCACACAGATGCTTGAGAGTATGATTCAAAATTTCAGGCCAACACGTGCCGAAGCCAATGACGTTGCCAATGCTGTCATTGATGGCGCTGATACTCTAATGCTCAGCGGCGAAACCTCTGTTGGCAAATACCCGGCAGAAGCAATTTCCGCTATGCATCATATTATCGAGTGGACGGAAAAAACGGCGTATAAATATTTACGGGGTTTAAAACCGGATGACCATGATAAATCTGTCCTGGCGAATTCAGTGTGCTACAATGCCGCAAAAATGGCAGAACAGGCAAAAGCCAAAGCTATAATCACTTTTACACACTCCGGATTCACTGCTTACAAAATTTCCGGTTACAGGCCACCTGCTGATATCTATGTTTTTACATCAAATAAGGCGCTGATTCCTAAAATGAGCTTGTTATGGGGAGTAAAAGCATATTATTTTGATAAATATGATGATATAGATGATGCCATCGAATATACAGTAACCCATCTGAAAAATATCGGTGAACTGACAGACAATTGCAATGTCATTCATGTCGGTAGCATTCCGCTTCAGGAAAAAGGCAGGACAAATATGATGAAAATCAGCTATATTTGATTTTATCAGTATTGTTTTCTTTTTTACAGCAACTTAAGACACCCTATTCATAAAAACTCTGAACTCAGTAAATTCGAAAGATAAAAGCGCAAGGCATAGATTTCGAAAATTACTGAGTTCAGAAACTATTTCCCTGGTATCTTCATTTAACAATATTACTTTTCTATATTTTCTACCACTACTGTCCGATTAAAAAGTTAAACTATATACAGATTCTTCCCTCGAGTTACCCGAGGGAAGAATGACAAGGTGTTACTGTTAAAGAAGCTTTGTGAAAGGGGGGCGGTTTGTGACAGAGCCACAAACCGCCCCCCTTCCTTAAAACAAATACCATAAAAATCTGGTCATTCCGATCCGCCGGCTGGCGGAGAGGAATCTATCCAATATCAACCGGACATGAGTAGGCTGTCCCACAAATTTTATTAAACATTTTGGCAAATCAAAACATTTTTAAAGATTTCTCACTTCG
>CAZVTW010000178.1:0-10613 GCA_964629805.1 uncultured Bacteroidales bacterium
AGATGAAATGAAGACGCTGAGAAATTGTGTTTCTAATTTTTTCCGGTATCATAATTTCTGACTCATTTATGTAGGGACTCATGGCATAACATACATTATTTTTTTCTGCTTGATTTTGCTTTCGGATTATAGTCCAGGGCGAGCTGAATCCAGTATTCCAGGTCCTCATCCAGGTCTGTTCCAACCGGCTCAACAAAAACAAAACCATTTAACGGACGTTTAGTGAAATCCATTTCCCGGCATCCTTTCATTTTCAGGGCATCTTCATAGATTTCCGGTCCAATCCTGGCCATCAGGTTATTTTTCACAACTCCAACACACATTTTGTCATTAACCATGAAACAAACCCCACCCATCATCTTTTTTTCAATAGCAGAAATGCTTTTCTCAGAGAGTATTCTTTGAATTCTGTCGGCTAAAAAAACATCATAGGCCATAATTTAAACGTTTTACACATGCAAAAATGTAATTTTTAATGCAGTTGTATGTATTGAGGAGAAGGCATTTTGCAGTATATATTTTGCCGGTAGTCGGGAAATTCCTGGTTGTGATAAAAAGGTGTGCATTTACAAAGCAAATGCACACCAAAAACATCATCATTTAATGAGCCCATGCTCCTCATATAATTTAATAAACTCCTGATCTAACTCTTTTGAATCCTTATATTTTTTTCTGAGACCATCAAGCTGTTCTTTGAGTTTGACAACAATGTCAGCGTATTCAGGATTATCATACACATTGTTCATTTCCATCGGGTCTTTTTTCCGGTCATACAATTCCCATTCGTCAACGTCATAGTAAAAATGGGCCAGCTTGTAGTCGCGGGTAACAATGCCGTAGTGCCTTTTGACCATGTGGACAGCCGGATATTCGTAATAATGATAGTATACAGCTTGACGATTCCAGGCATCCTCATCATTTTTGAAAAGAGGCAGCAGACTTTCTCCCTGCATATCACCAGGTGCATCAATACCGGCAGCGTCAAGGAAGGTTTGGGCAAAGTCAAGATTTTGAACCATCTGGTCATTAACCATTCCTGCCTGAATAACACCTGGCCATCTGACCAATAATGGAGTCAGGAAAGATTCATTATAAATAAATCTTTTGTCAAACCAGCCATGTTCCCCGAGATAGAAACCCTGGTCTGAAGTATAAACCACTAAGGTATTGTTAACCAGCCCTGACTCATCCAGGTAATCCAGCAGCCTGCCGACATTATCATCCACTGAAGATATACAGGCGAGGTAATCCTGCATGTACCGCTGGTATTTCCATCTCATCTTTTCCTTGTTATCAAGCGATTTCCAATTTTCTTTGAACCATGCTCCTATGGAATCAATAACCGGATCATATTGCGCTTTCTGTTCATCATTGGCCCTTCCGTATGGTCCGTAGAAACTGCCTTCCCAATGAGGTACCGGAGGTTCAACACCACCCATTTCACTGATAATTTCAGGTCGGATTTTACTGTCATGCTCGTATTTCATATGATACAGGATATTCATTTCAGCTGTTTTTGCCGCAGTGCCCCTGTTTTCATACTCATCAAACAAATTTGCCGGTTCAGGGAATGTTTTTTGGCTGAACTCTTTGAATTTATCTGTGCGTGGCCACCAGGGACGGTGAGGTGCTTTATGGAGGTAAAACAGCATAAACGGTTTATCTTCGGTCCGGCCCTCTTCTAACCACTCCAGGGTGAAATCTGTAATGACATCAGTGGCATAACCTGTAACCACCGTATCTCCGTTATTCGTGATGAATTTCGGATTAATGTAATTGCCTTGTCCCGGCAAAATTTTAAATTCATCAACACCTTTTGGATTATTACCAAAATGCAATTTCCCGAACATTGCAGTTTGATATCCTTTCTTTTGCATTATCTGCGGGAAGGTGATTTGCGTCGTATCAAACGGGAATCGGTTATCAATCTTGCCATTGATATGACAGTGTTTGCCCGTCAGTATAACTGCCCTTGACGGTGCGCAAATGGAATTTGTTACGCAGGCATTGGTAAACATCATGCCCTCTTTAGCTAACCTGTCAATATTGGGTGTCTCAATTAGCCTGTCATCATAAGCGCTAATGGCCTGATAGGCATGATCATCAGACATGATGAAAATGATATTCGGACGACCCGGTTCTTCTGCCTTGGTTGCTTCCTGTTCCTGTTTTCCGGTTTGCACATCGCAATTGTGCAATGTAAATGTACTGGCTGACAATGCCAGCAATAGTAACTTATTTGTTGCTTTCATTCAGATAAAATTTTAGGATTTTGTAATTGACGGATTAAAAGTAGAAATAAAATAACGAAATTTAAAATTTCATATAACTTCGGATGTATTTTATTTTGTACTTATTTGGCAGAGAGAGCATGTTCAACAATATTTTCCGGGTTTCATTGATTTTATGTAATATAGCTTCAAAATTAACGATTTAAAAACATTCAAAAACATGGAACAAAATAAAACAAAAAGGTCTGCTTTTCCCCGGGTATTCTGGGTAGCAAACATTATTGAAGTGCTTGAACGTTTTGCCTATTATGGCATTTACATGGGATTTGGTATATATCTCCAGCAATTGGGATATTCCAAAGGTGATCTTGGTATCATACAAAGTATCTTTCTTGCTTTTTCTTACCTGATACCAGTTTTCTCAGGCACATTTGCCGACAAATTCGGGTTTAAAAAAGTGCTCATTATTTCTTATCTGGCTTATTTACCCTCAATCCTGCTTCTGATTGTCACAAAATCATTTTCCGGGATAGCGCTGACAATGTTGAGTATTGGTTTTGCAGCAGGAATTTTCAAACCTCTCATTTCAGCAACAGTCCGTGTGACCACTGACACAACCAATAAAACGATGGGATTTGGCATTTTTTATATGATGGTAAATATTGGAGCATCATTTGGTCCAATTATCATGGGAAAACTACGCGCTATTTCATGGGAATATGTATTCTATACTGCTGCTGCTACCATAGCATTGATGTTTATTATTACCCTGATTTTTTACAAAGAACCAAAAAGGGAAATTCAAGGTGTCTCATTGAAACAAAAATTTATTGACATGGGGGTGGCCCTTTCGGACATTAAATTTCTTGTATTTATTATTCTTCTTGGCATATTTTTCTGGCTGCCTTTCTGGGCTTTTTTCAATACAGTACCTGTGTATATTAACGATTACATGGATACTGCAGCATTGTTTGATTCGGTTTCATCAGTTTTGGGTGCCGGAGCAACTAAATTCCTCATTGCCAGAGAGGAGGCTGGCATCTGGAAAATCAATGCCGAAGCAATTTCTCATACAGGATATATCATCATTATCTTTCAGATACTTATATCCAGAATTTTTGAAAAACGGGCAGCTATTCCGTCTTTTGTTTTCGGAATAGCTGTAGCTGCTTTTGGCTTTTTATTTCTTGGTATTTCAATTCTGTCGCTAAACGGATTGGTTTTCCTGGGCATCTTTCTTTTTGCCGTCGGAGAAATGATTTCATCACCACGGATTCAGGAATATATCATGTGGATAGCGCCTAAGGAAAAAGCTGGTCTCTACATGGGGACTAATTTCCTGGCTACTTTTATAGGTGCGCTGATGAGCGGTGGATATACCTGGCTTCTTGGTATCTTTGAAAAAAATGAGCACCCTGAATATGTGATGTACTTGCTGGCAGCACATAATGTGTTGGGAATAGTAGCAATTTTGTTGTATACAAGATTAGTGGGACATTTTACAGAGTTGGAAGAATAGAAATTATTTATGAAGGCGGGAGAAATAATTTTTCAGGCGAATTTTTCCGAGAATGGCTGTCTTATCATGCAGGGAGCTCCCCTGAATTTTTGAAAACCACTCTCCCGCCTTTGCCCAGTTTCGAAGGTCTGCATAACACTCAATAATGGCATAGTGTACAAATCCCCAGGGATAATCAGGATATTGTTTCAAAAAACGCAAAAAATAGTGAATTGCCAGTTCCGGCTTCTGTTCGGAATATGCTCTAAATCCCTCATTTAACCATTCATTACCCATCTTTGACAGGACAATGCCTTTTATATAAAAACAGGATTCATCGCAATCCTCGATTAAATCAATATACTGTATTGCTGTATCAACCGGAGGGAATATCAGCCTAAAGGTGAGTTTTTCTCCTGTAGTTGCGAAAAAATGCTTATCCGGGCAAACCGGGATATTTTCAGAGGAAATAATGGGGTGTTTTGTTGTCCTGTTTTTCAAAAAGACATGTTCATCCCTGCAAAACCAGCCTTGCGGATGCTCATTTTTCACCATTAATTCAACTATGGCAGATGAACCGGAAAGTTCAATATATTCAACAGACAAAGTGGGATGGCTTTTTACACCATAGTTGGGCTTAGAAAATCTTTGAGCAATAAGCAAATGATGGCTTAATAAAATGAATAGAAGCAAATTGTTTACAGTTATTCGGGTAATTGAACTACTCATGAGATTTGTTTGTATTGAGGGATGCAGAAAAGAAAGCCCGGAACATGCATTCCCGGGCATCACAATCATAGTTTTAGTTAGTAATTGGACATAAAAATAGATAATAATTCTGAAAAGACAAAAATTTATTGACTTTTTAATGCATATGACAGTCCGACCCCAAAGACGATGTTTGACTTTTTATACTCCTCAGTTGTTAGTCCTATTGTTGTACCATAGTCAATTTCTTTACTATCATCAATATATTTTGTATAGAAGACACCCAGGTCAAGAGCCAGATCAGGTGTGATATTGTACATCCCTCCAAAGCCGATGTTGTTTGAAGACAGGCTGAAACTTATATCACTCTGATAATCTGATTTTGGAAATGATGATGTACGGAGATAACCCAGACTGACGAGGAATTTTTCGTTTATGCCATATTCCAGTCCAATAGCATATTCATAGGCATTGTTTTCAAGTAATTTTTCGTTTTTCACATATTCTCCCTCCAGTTTTTTGCCGTACTTTGCTCCTTTGTCCATGTATTGATGATAACCGGCACTTACGGACAATTTATCAGACAGTTTATATTGAGCGCCAACAGAAAACATACCCGGAATATCAGCCGGTACCTTTACACCGTCAGGGAACAGGGCATCAGAACCATCAGGCTGGGTAGCTGTTTGATCTATTTTCGTGTCGTTTTCAACTTCCATGGTCGAATGGTGTTCATATTTCATGCCTATGTTGAGTTGATTATCCATGAGAGCCAGGTTAATACCAATGATTGGCGTGAAAGTAGAACCTGTCTGAACAACATCAACTTCTTTGTCAGCTAAACCACCTGCTGTTGCTGATAAAACTGCTGAGTTGGCCTCAAGCTCTGCCGCCTGAGCTTCCAATTGGGTTGCACCTGAGGTAAAGGCATTTTGTGCCTGCTCTATTGTTAATCCTGCCGGATCAATTCCCAGACTTTCCAGCCCCTGGGTAATTTCGGTAACATCCTGCTCAGTCATAGCTCCGGCAGCCTGTGCATCAGCAGGTGTGAGTCCCCCGATGCCGGCATCTATGGCCGGTTGCAGTTTTGTTGCTCCGGAAGTTGCGAGTAAAGCGCCTCCTTTAGCCTGTTCTGCAACGGAATTTATAGTCGGAACAGCTACATCGTTCAGAAAATCATCAGCCCGCATTGAACCTGAGGCCGTCTCAACAGAAATATCTTCAATTGTACCTTTGTAGGTGTTTTTTGCCATGATGTATCGCCCGCCAACAGAAACCGAAATCATATCGGTCAGTGCATAACTCACACCTGCCTGAATGCCATAATAGGCAGATGAACCTTCAAAGAAAATTCTTGTAGAATACCCGGTGACATTGAGGTCAACATCCGGAACAGCCTGGTCAACAGCCTGTAAAGCAGCGAGAGATGCAGGTAAACCGGCAACCGGAATTTCAAATGATGGCAATCCCCGGCTATATTCAGCGCCTCCACCACCTCCTGCAACAATGAATCCGGCTGATACAGCAAGTTTATTTTTTTTATACACAGCAAAAAAAGAGGGTAAAAAAGGAACATTGACCTCCCCGGGATAACTGGCATCATTCAAAAGCGGGTGGCTGTTGATAATTTCCCGTTCCTGGTTTATAAACTGGTTTGTCAAAGAAACATGAAATCCGTCGACCAGTTGTGTCAAACCGGCAGGATTATAATACACAGCATCGATACCAACACTTGCATCCCTGACACAGGTCCGTATCCAGGCTGCGCTTTGGTTCGTGTTATGAACCATGCCACCACCAAAAACAAAGTGGCAGATAAATAAAAAGACAGATGTTACAATGAATAATTTTTGTTTCATAAGATTAAAATTTTGGGTTAATTAAATGGTCTGACCAAGATACATAAAAATATTAAAAAAGGCATTTTTAATATTTTATTTGTTGTCGGAACCTGTGCATTAATAAAATAGTATCAATAATAATGAAATTTGAATTAGGGGCCTGGTGAAGCAGTTATAATCTGACTTCTTATGAAAGATGATAAGGTATTTAAAGATAATCTTTTATTTCAAGGATTTTTTTCATTACAATTAATCTAAACTATCTAAAGCGTTTTTGCTAACACCTGCTTTATAAAGTTTTAGTTTGGTTAAGCAGGGCTAAAAAGAAAATATTTCAGTTTTTAAAAGGGGGTAAATGCCTCCGAAAAGGCAGCTTTTTTCAACAAAACATAGCCTGGTGAACAAAAAAATTCGAAGGATTCGCTTTTTGCAAGGCTTTGAAGAAGTCCAGGATAAGAACTGTTATCCTGAAATGAAATTCATCATGTATGCTGTTGAACGGGTGTTTTTGTTAACCTGAAACCGCAACCCGCATCCGGCCTATTTTTACAATTCACGGATGTCTGAAAAGTCTTCCCGTCCGGCAAAACAAGCATAAAATGATGGCTAAATTGAATCATTTTCAGGAAATGGAAAATGCTTAAAAATATTGAGAGCATAAAATCCTAAAAGTGCACGACAAAATTTCACCTCTCCAATAAGTCTTGACTGCATGTCAGGTTCAACCGGTGCATAAGGAAGACCTGCAAGCGCTTTGTTGCAAATATTAAAACCTGCAAATAAACGCTCGTAGATATGATGTCCGTATTGATCATCCGATCTAATCAAGTAATTGTCATAAGCAATATATTCATTTAATAGTCTGTCATCAAGACCATTATAGATTAGCTGAAAAGAATTACCAAACAAAGCCAGTTTATGAATATTGTAGCAATTTTCGACCATATCGAGTGCTTCTATCTCAGACGCGAGAATTGTATCAGGGCTGGCTTCTGTAACAGGAGAATATTCAACTTGTTGTGCATCCGCTACTGACTCCGGTTGAGGATGATGGTAATCTTCTTCCGGATTAGTTAATGCCCAAAGTATTCCTTCCTCTGTTGTTCTTGAACACGCTGAACCATGGTTGGTATTTGGAATTATCCAGGTGTACAGGCCAAAATTTTTGTAATCACGTGTTTTTAAGGTCTCTATCATCGGTGAAACAGTTGCTCTGTTCCCTTCAGATTCAGCCGCAGTGATGAACAGGTTAATACCCAGACTGTCAATACCAGCGTGCATTTCACTTTCATAGTCCTCAAATGAATTTCCGTCACTGTCCTGATCAAACAGGGAAGGATCGCCGCAGACATAATTCCGAAATGTTCTGTTCTCCTGATCTTTATACTGACAAAAGCCGTAAAATCCAAAAGACCCGCCCAGTGATCCGCCACAATAGGTACGGTTTGTTGTATCAATGTGGTATTGATCCTCAATGTATGGAATGAGCTCCTTAAGAAAAAAAGACCAAAAATCATCTGCATAAGCACTTAGGGACATATCGCGCATTCTGTTGTCATTTTCACCTTCATGATATCCAACTCCTATGGAAATGGCAGCCAGTGTAAGTCCTTCATAATAATTTTGGTTTACTCTTTGGTATGTTCGTGGTGCATTGCCATCCGTAAAATAGATAGCCGGGTAAGGTGTTTCACGGTTGGGATCATAATCATCAGGAACAGAAATAAAAATGAGGTATTCATCATCCATGAATTCAGAATACATGGTTTCCCGGGAATAAAAACCAGGTGTGAAATTCCAGGCATGAGGATCTCTGATACCCGGGTAATCATCTCCAAAAATGCCCTGGTCTGTCAAAACATAATAGCTCCAGTGCTGGTAAAGGAAATTTGTTGGCACAATAGTTAACATCGTGTCTCCGCTTATGGTGACCTGTGGCCCGTCAAGCGGAATGGTATCAACAACAAAATTCAACTGATTGTAAAGATACAGATTTCCCGATATTGCCTCAACCGGCCTGGACAATTCCATAACCAGGCTATCAGTCACATCAACATAAAATTGATTGTCTGAGGGATAAAGACGCTCGATAAGGTTATCTTTAACCTGTGAAAATACCGATTGACAGGTAAAAAGAGCGAAAACAAAAAAAGTAGCTGTGAAGTAAAAGTGTAATTTTTTCATGTTTTAATTTTTTTGTAGTGAGTTAATAATATTTTTAAGGCTGTGAATATTACATTTACCCTTATCGTCTTCCCCTTTATTATGTAATTTGATTGATATAACTATTTTATTTTGAATCAGATATATATTGAATAAAAAAATCTGTATTTTTTTTATAGTCACCCGGTAAAATATATCAGATATCATCAGGCCTGGTCAAAAAAATCCGGTAGTAACCAGTATTTCGCAACATATTTTGAGTATATTTGTCAGGAAATAATGTTATCATTCGCTTTTATAGCCTTAAAAGATACATATTTACACCATCTTTGGGTCAGATCAATATTTTTTTTGTAGCTTCAGATTTTAAGCTTCCGGAGAGCAGAAAAGGTTGTTCGATCAAATGATACGTCATATTTTATTTGACCTGGCATTGGAGTAAATTCAATGACTACTAATCCAAAAAAAATCTGTCATGACAATCATAAACAAATTATCATCTCAACAGGGACTGAAGGGAAACGAGGCGAATGTTACCCTGGCCGCTGAACTTGTCAAATCAAAAAACAAGAAAGCGATTAAAGAACTTGTTGACAACCTGGCACATCAGGATAAAAAAATTCAGAGTGACTGTATTAAAGTTCTTTATGAAACGGGTTACATAAACCCTGAACTTATTGCAGACTATCACCGGGAATTTCTCGAACTCCTTGTAAGCAAAAATAACCGGCTTGTATGGGGCGCTATGGTTGCACTTGCATCAATGACCGATTTCAGGCATAATGAAATATATGAATCATTTGATTTAATAAAAAAGACGATAGAAAACGGCTCGGTGATTACAGTTGATTGTGGTATTGAAATCCTGGCCAAATTAAATAAACATCAGGAATATTCAGAAAAAGCGGAACCTGTTCTGACCGATTTGTTGTGGAACTGTCCAATCAAGCAATTACCACAGTATTTGGAAAAATCCCTTGTCTGTGTTAACAAAGGTAATAAAGAAATTTATGAGAATATTATCAGAACACGGAAAACTGAATGTGAAAAAGAATCACAGGTTAAAAGACTTAATAAAGTGCTCAGGCAAATAGAAAAAATGAATTAATTCTTTATCACAACTTTCCCTTTAACATGTCCTGCTCCCAGTTTGCTAAGCGCTTCGGGTGTTTCACTCAGCGGATAGACTTTATCAATAATTGGTTGTAATATTCCTTGTTCATATAATTTAATAAGCGCATCCAGATTTTTGTTGGGTTGATGAACCAGAATACCCAATTTTCTTTTGCTGGTTATTGAAATCAGCGGGCCAATAAAAGCAGCCTGTAAAATAGAAGAAACTGTTCCGCCAATCATGATAAAAACACCATTTGGACGCAATGATTTTTGATATGTAAAAATTGAACGTTTTGCCACCACATCGATGATGAGGTCATACTTTTGCCCGTTTTTGGTAAAATCTTCCGATTTGTAATCAATGACATGGTCAGCGCCGGCAGAAAGCAGCATATCCAGCTTATCTGCACTGTCAACACAGGTCACAGTAGCGTCAAGAGATTTGGCAATTTGCAAAGCAAAGGTTCCTACCCCACCACCTGCACCATTTATTAATATCTTATCCCCTTTTTTTACTTCTTTTTTGTCATACAGGCTTTGATGTGCCAGGACACCGGCCTGTGGGATTGTCGCTGCATGCACAAATGATATACCGTCTGGCAAATTAAATAACTCTTTTTCTTTTGCACATACAAATTCTGCAAAACCGCCCCAGTCGCCACCTGACAGATCGCCAATCACCATGTCACCAGGCTTGAAGTGGTGTATGTCATTTCCAACAGCTTCGACCTCTCCGGCAATATCAAATCCCATAATTCTGTGTTTGGGTTTAAACATGCCAAACATCAAGCGGTATATGTATGGTTTGCCGATAAGCATGTCCCAGTCCCAGGAATTGACAGAAGCGGCATGTATCTTAACCAGCACCTCATCTTTTTTTGGCAGAGGTTTTTCTGTATCCTTTAACTCAAGTACATCCGGAGAGCCATATTTTTCATAAACGATTGCTTTCATCTGTTTAAATTTTGTATGCGAAATTTTTTGACCACGAATTTCACCCCGTGAAATAAATTATCTCTCATTTAGATATTTCATGGGGTAAACCCTGTGAAATAA
>CAZVTW010000179.1:0-10536 GCA_964629805.1 uncultured Bacteroidales bacterium
CGCCGGTTTCTTTAATCCAGTCCAGTGATAACTTTTTATCAATAAATGCCAGAACCTCAATTTTTTCATGATGGCCGTTTGCTTTGGCCCATTCTACCACTTTTTTAGTTCCCTGAAATTCACCTTCCGAAACACGGGCAGAGGCAATTTCAATCCTGTCAACTTTTAATTCAGATAAAAGTAATATAGCGAGATTTTTTTTTTCTCCCGGTGAAAAAGACACACCTGAGGTTTGTTCCCCATCCCTCAGGGTGGTATCCATGAGTTCTATTTTCATCATTTTTTTCTTTTGGGTTTAAAATACGAATTCCCTCTGATTTTCAAATGCTTCTATGTCTTTCCTGATGCTTAACAGGTAATCAATGTCATCATATCCCTTAAGCAGACATTCTTTTTTGTAAGGATTTATTTCAAATGATTGTGATTCTCCTGTATCAAGGATGATTATTTTTTGGTTTTCAAGGTCAATTTTAAGTTTCGAAGCAGGATTCTTCTCAACAGTCTTAAAAATGTTGCTCAAAAAATCAGCTGTCAACTGAACAGGAAGCAATCCGTTATTGAGGGAATTATTTTTAAAAATATCTGCAAAAAAGCTTGAAACGACTGCCCTGAAACCATAATCATAGATAGCCCAGGCAGCATGTTCACGGCTTGATCCGCTCCCGAAATTTTTCCCTGCTACCAGGATTTGGCCGGAATAATCCGGATTATTTAATACGAAATCTTCCCTGGGATTATTGTTACTGTCATACCGCCAGTCACGGAAAAGATTGTCGCCAAATCCTTTTCTTTCGGTAGCTTTCAGGAATCTGGCAGGTATTATCTGGTCTGTGTCCACATTTTCCGTATCTAAAGGGACACAGGACGATTCTAATGTCACAAATTTATCTATTGGCATAAATCATTCATTTATTTGTTGTTAAAAATATTTCATCTTATGAATTTTTTTCGCAGTTTTTGCGCCTTAACAAAGAGCAAAATTATACCAAACCGTTTTCTCAGATTTTTGAAAAATAGTTGGTATACCTTCATTTATTCTATCCGGTGTATTTCGCATTAAAACCTAAAGCAATTCACGCGGATCAGTGAGAGTTCCGTTTATTGCAGTAGCTGCAGCAGTTAAAGGACTTGCAAGGAGTGTTCTTGCACCGGGCCCCTGTCTGCCTTCAAAATTCCTGTTTGATGTAGACACACTGTATTTTCCTGCGGGTATCTTATCTTCATTCATGGCCAGGCAGGCTGAACACCCAGGCTGGCGCATTTCAAATCCTGCCTCGAGGAGGATTTTATCAAGACCCTCTTCTATAGCTTGCTTCTCAACCTGCTTAGAGCCGGGAACAATCCAGGCAGTAATATTATCCGCTTTCTTTTTGCCTTTGACAAAATTTGTAAACACCCTTAAATCTTCAATACGTCCGTTTGTACAACTTCCGACAAAAACATAGTCAATTTTTTTTCCAAGTAGTTTTGTTCCAGGCTCATAATCCATATACTTCAATGATTTTGCAAAAGATGCACGTTCGCTTTCGGGTAAAGTATTCAATGTTGGTATATTTCCGTCAATGGCTGTTCCCATGCCCGGGTTTGTTCCGTATGTTACCATTGGATTGATATCATCAGCATCATAGCGGTATTCCAGGTCAAAAGAAGCGCCTTCATCGGTACGGAGAGATTTCCAATATTCAACTGCTTTGTCGAATTCTTCACCTTTGGGTGCAAACTCTCTTCCTTTGATATAGTTGAAAGTTACTTCATCAGGAGCTATGAGACCACCCCTGGCGCCCATTTCAATACTCATATTGCAGATTGTCATTCTGGCTTCCATCGAAAGACTGGTAATAGCAGAACCGGCATATTCGATAAAGTAACCGGTACCACCACTGGCAGAAATTTTTGAAATAATGTATAAAATAATATCTTTTGATGTGACACCAGGTTTTAGCTCTCCGTTGACTACAATACGCATTTTTTTTGGTTTCGGCTGCATGATGCATTGTGAAGCAAACACCATTTCGATTTCGCTTGTACCAATACCAAAGGCAACACTTCCAAAAGCGCCGTGTGTTGAAGTGTGACTGTCGCCACAAACAATGGTCATGCCGGGTTTTGTGATACCTAGCTCCGGTCCGATGACGTGAACAATACCCTGATACGCATGCCCAAGTCCGTAAAGGCTGATATTGTGTTCTTCACAATTTTTTGAAAGCATCTCAACCTGATGTTTTGAAAGTAAATCCTGAATCGGCAGATGCTGATTTTCAGTAGGAACATTGTGGTCCGCTGTTGCAACTGTCCGTTCCGGCCTGGCAACTTTTATACCCCTGTTCTTTAATCCTAAAAAAGCAACAGGACTGGTAACTTCATGAATGAGATGTCTGTCAATATACAGTACATCAGGACCTCCCTCTATATTTTTTACGACATGGGAGTCCCAGATTTTGTCAAATAATGTTTTTGCCTCCAAAATTATTATATTTAAGGGTTATTCAAAAATTTTACATAATTACAAATCTTTCATTTTGCCATAGCATACTGTTAATTGAATCGTACATGTATGCAGGGAGTCTTTCTGGCCTGCATAATGACATGCGGACGTGAAAGGCTATCAAATAATGGTAACATATGCAGCATTGATATCATCAAACAATTTCCAGCATGGATTTGTTGGGAGAAATTCAATCTGCCAATGATATCATTATTATACTATCTTCGAAATGGCATCAATGAAAGCCTCAACCGAAGCAGTGACAATGTCGGTATTTCCTGAGAAACCATAAAAATATCGTCCCCTGTTTTCAATCTGAATGTGAACTTTTCCAAGATCATCGCTTCCCTCGGTAATTGCCTGTACAAGAAACTCCTCGAGATGAACTCTATGTCTGACAATTTTTTTGACAGCATTGAAAGCTGCGTCAACAGGCCCATTACCTGAACATGTTTCTTCAAATACTTCACCATCCATATCCAGCCTGACAGTGGCAGCAGGCACCATGGTTTTTCCACAAACAACCTGCAAATGAATGAGTTTAATGATTTTATGTTTGCCTTCTGCTTTACCGACAAGAACACCCAGGTCTTCATCCCGTATTTCTTTTTTCTTGTCAGCCAGTTCAAGAAATTGTTGATAAATTTCATCGAGTTGTTCCGGATCAAACGAATATCCAAGTTTCTCAAGTCTGTGTTTCAGAGCTGCTCGCCCGCTACGTGCAGTTAACACAATCATTGATTCTTTCAATCCTATTTCAGTTGGATCAATAATCTCGTAATTTTCCCTGTTTTTCAGTACGCCATCCTGGTGAATACCTGATGAGTGAGCAAAAGCATTTCTTCCGACAATGGCTTTGTTTGGCTGAACCGGCATTCTCATCAGCCTTGAAACAAGCCGGCTGGTTTCCATTATTTTTTCCGGATTAATTCCGGTTTTAAGGTTCAGGGTAGAATGGCTTTTTAATATCATAGCTATTTCTTCAAGTGAGGTATTTCCTGCCCGTTCACCAATCCCGTTAATTGTCACCTCAGCCTGGCGGGCACCATTGATGATACCATTGATGGTATTTGCTGTGGCCATTCCCAAATCGTTGTGGCAATGTGTTGAGATGATAGCATTATGAACACCGGAGACATGTTCCATTAAATATTTTATTTTCTCTCCAAACATATCAGGCAGACAATAACCAGTAGTATCAGGTATATTCACAACAGTAGCGCCAGCCTTGATAACAGCTTCGACAACACGAGCCAGATATTCATTCTCAGTACGTCCGGCATCTTCAGCATAAAACTCAACATCTTCTACATATTTCTTCGCATATTTAACAGCAGCAACAGCCCTTTCCAGAATTTTTTCCTGGTCTGAATTTAATTTGTATTTAATATGATAAAAAGATGTTCCTATCCCTGTGTGTATTCTTGCCCTTTTTGCCTGTTTGAGGGCGTCAGCAGCCACTTCAATGTCTCTTTCAACAGCCCTGGTCAATCCACAAATGACAGGTTCTTTGAGGACTTTACTGATTTCAACCACAGAGTTAAAGTCACCAGGACTGGAGACCGGAAAACCCGCTTCAATAACATCGACACCCAATGCTTCAAGCGATTTTGCCACTTCAATCTTTTCGATTGTGTTTAACTGGCACCCGGGTACCTGTTCCCCGTCGCGAAGGGTTGTGTCGAAAATGTAGACTTGTTGTTCCATAATAAAAAATTTAATGATTTTGTATATAAAGATTACAATAACAAAAATGATTTTTGCTTTAATTTTTTTATGAATGTATGTAAAATCGGAAAATAAAAAAAGAAAGGTTCGATTATACGATTAATTGCATAAAAAACAAAGCAACTAAATCAAAATAATCGATAGTCGTAGTCGTAGAGATAATATTTCCTGGATGAATATATCCATATCTTTATTACTTGAAACAGGTGAATTTCCTGTTATATTCAGATGGCAAATATACAATAAATTTTAAAATACAAAATAAAATCTGTAAAATTATTTTGCGGGAATGTATTTCGCTCTAGGTTCGCCATTTGATGAAAACCATACGGGCAGTCCATAGTAAAAGCCCTGAATACCTTTAATCCGTCTCTTTTTTAGCAGATCATTTTTAACCATTCTGGTTAGCTGGGTCGTTATTTTTTTACTTAAATCACTTCTTATTTCAAATGGCAGGCGAAATTTTTTCAGTGAAATGTCTACAATCTCTGAAGTGAGTAGAATTTTTTTATTATCCTTCAGTATGTTTTGCACCATATTTTCCCAGTCAATCTTATTGATTTCTTTTTTTAAATCTTCAGTACTTAGATTTATTTTGGCTGATTCTTTTTTTTCTTCAGTTTTTGCGGATGATGTCTTTTTTTGTTTTTCCGGCACTTTTTTTTCTTTTGCTTCATTTTTTTGCGGTTCGTATTCAATAGTTGATGTCTTTGCTTTAGCTTCTTTTTCAGGCTCTTCACCATCATTTTTGGCGGCAGGAGATTTTAGCTTGGAAAGAATGTTTTTCAGTTCGGCAACTCGTTTTTCAGTATCAAAAAGTTCCTTTTCATAAAATTCAATCAACTCCTGGATTTGATTTTCTGTAAATGCAACCTTTATCATATTTAAATAAATTTATATATAAGACTTTCAATAAATTATTCAAAATTATAAAAAAGTTATTAATTTTACACAATAAAATACTAAATGTTTAATTTTTGAAGAAAATAGTTCTAAAATCATGGGAAAGACAACAAAAGAACCAGGCGAATTATGGCAACCCATTGAAGGTTTTGTAAACTATGAAGTTTCGAACATGGGAAATATCAGGAATAAAAAAAAGGGAAATGTTTTAAAACTTTCAAAACACCAGGATAAAGGTTACCATATTTGCTTTTTATATCAAAGTGGAAAATCAAAGGTGAAAGTAGTGCACAGGCTTGTAGCTAAAGCCTTTTTGGCAAATCCAAATGGTAAACCGAACGTCATGCATAAAAACCGTAATAAACTTGATAACCGGGTAGAGAATCTTAAATGGGCAACCCATGAAGAATGCGTTGCGAATTCACCAAAATCCCGGGGAAATGCTGCATTATCATTAGAAGAGGAACAGGACGTTAAAAACAGGCTACTGAAAGGAGAAACCGGCGCTTCATTGGCATTGGAATATCAGACATCGGAAATGACAATCAGTCGTATACGAAAAAAATATAATATCCCGCGAAAAGTGTATTAGTATCCTGTTTTTTTTACTTTTTATCCCACTGCTTCATCTTCATAATCATCCTGTTGCCGCATTGAATCCTGGTTTTGGTATCGTTGCCGCATCTCATCTTCCATGTTGTCACCACGGTTATAGCTATCGTAACGATCATAATTATTCCGGTAAACGAATGATGCTTTTTGCCGATCAACACTTGTAATATGATGCATCACTTTGGCGCCAAAATAAAATGCTATCATCATCTGGAAGGCAACAAGGAATTCCCTGATGTTTGATTCGTCATTTCCAAGGCGGACATTTGTGAGTTCAAGAAGTACTGTAACAAAAAGAAGGGTTACTGTAAGAATACCCCTGAAAAATCCGCGTGGCAGGCCAAGTGTCTCTCCTTCATAAGGATTGGGACTATCCGCTGTCCAGTTACCGAATGTGTACTTCCTGAGCACAACGATAAAAAGGATGATTACGAACAATAACCAGGCGCCAACAGGCGCATATAGGGTCCAGAAAAACTCGGAATATGTTAAGTCAGATAAAACTTGTGAGCCACTAAAGTTTAATTGTAAGATTGTCATTTTTCGAATCATTTAATTTTAAAAAAAACCAATAATTAATCCCAAAAGGAATGCAGCAGGGATGCCAAAAATTGTTGCTTTTTTATAAATTTTCTGCCTCCTGATATTCTTTTTTGTCTCTTTTGTCAAATCTTCAATGTCCATATGTGCCTGATCATATAAATTTTTATAATAATCCCTGTCTTTTGTCAGGATAGAAATGAGCGAGTCTTTATCTTCACATTGCTCTTCAAGCACAGTGTATTGTTGTTGCTTTAATCCTAATTCCTTTTTAATTAAGTCAAGCTGTTTGGAATCAGATAAAGCATTGTTAAACTGATTCTCTTTGAGTACCCATAAATCCTGTTGGTTTGCTTTGACAATTTTTGATTCTCCGTTTTCTATCCGATATGGATATTCCTCCTGTGCAATTGTCTGCGCACAGAATAAAATAGAAAATGATATGAACAATGCAAAATATCTCATGAATAGATTATTTTCCCCAATATTTTTGAGCTTCACTCTGTTTTTGTTTATCAGACATGTTCATAACTTCAGGTTCAATGGCTTTTTGTTTTTCTTTTAAAAGCGCAATTCTTGTTTCCAGGGAATCCAGTTCTTTATTAAGCATCTGAATTCTCTGTTGCTTTTCCTCCATACGCCGGTCAGTTTCCTGACGATGGATAACTTCATCCTTTTGTATTCTTTTTTGTTTTTCTTCAATCTCCTTGACAAATTTCTCATCAGGGCTTGAAAATGCATTAACTATCAATTTTATGGGAGCTGCCAGGGCTGCTGCAATCATTGACAGGCCTTTCCAGCTGAATCCTTTTATCACTCCTTCGGATTGTAAATATCCAATAATTCCAAGCACTCCAAGAATGATGACAATAAAAATTATAATGTTGAACCAGCGTTTCATGAAAACAGGATTAAGCTATAAAAAAAACGAATTAACGATCACCTTCGACATATCTACCCAGTACCCATCCTTCAATTTCAGTTGCTATCTTATACCAGCCATTGACTTCGTCAAGTATTGCTACTTTTGTTCCTTTTGGAAGCGGTTTGGATATTTTGCCGGAACCGGCATCAGGTGTTGATCTGATATTCAGGTTTTTTACCAATACCCTTCCGGACTCGGGAACATCCTCTTCCTCATCCTCATCACGTCGCCCGTGCAAAAGCTGGTCGCGCAATTTGTCAAGTGGAAATGCAGGACCAGGGTCTGTCTTCCTGCGGGGGGAGACTTCCTCATGTCCGAAAATATATTTGATATCATAGGTGTCAATCAATACCCGGCAAACATCCCTGATGGTTTCAATTTGTTTTTCGGTATAGGTTTGCCAATATCGTGGATACGTCTGGTTGCGATGCACAGCTTCAATGACCTCAGTCGGTTCATATGAAGCTCCGAACCAGGACCTGAAGACATTACCGCTTTTTGTTAGCGGGCCAGAATTTTCAAGTTCTATACCGATTGAAAACTTATTAAATCCCGTTCTACCTCTGTAGGAACTTTTTCCGGCGTGCCAGGCAATGATGTTGAATGGCACAAGCTGGGTAATTTCGCCATTCCGGCTAATCACCAGATGAGCCGAAGCATTAATCCGTGGATTCGTAAATGCATTAATAGCCGCGGAAGCTGGCCCGCCAGTGTAATGAATGATGATGGTGTCAGGAGCACCAGGGCCAAATTCATCACCATGATTTGGTGATTTTTTTAACTGAATATCGTCATTTCTGAGAAGATCATTCTTTATTTCCATATCTTAATATGAATTTACTTAAGAAATGATAAAAATAGCATATAATTTTTATAATTAAAACCACAATGGCATTTTCTTTTATAATTTGTGTCCTGTCAATAAAAATTCAGTGACATGAGGCGGACCTTCGTAGCCCCGTCGCTCCTTTCTGCATAGTATAGCAATAACATCTTCATACGGGCTTTTGATAACTCCTTCAAGCAATGTCCCCAGAATGAATGAAGGACTTCTAAAATCAATGGTTCGTATCTTCTTTCTATCATCATCTTTTTGAAGGTAGAATGTAATTTCTGAGACAACATCCATTTTTAATACAGGTTCGTTTTTCATCTTTGATTTAAGGGTAACCATATACTTGCTATCCTTTGTTTTAAATTCAACAGGCAAAAGTTCAAAATTATCCTGTTGAATAATATTATGAGCCCGGAGTTGTTTGGAAAATAATTTTTTATTCGCATTCCAGACAGTATTCAAAGTTTTTCCTTCACTGTTATCATTAAAATCCCATTGCCAGAGTATTTCATTATTTTTCATATCCTGAATAAAAAACTCCAGGATAAAACAATTACATGCTTCGTCAGCAGGCAGGTTTAAATATGCAAATTTTCCATCGCGCGACCACCCAATCGGTAAAAATGCATCTTTTAGGTTATTTTTGTCAATATCACGGGCATATTGCAATTTGTCCGGTGTTCGATAGGTATATAGACCTGCCTTCGAATTATTCTCAATTTCTGTTGTATCTATGTCGTTTTCTGCTGGTTGCAGAATACTATCCTTTTCATTAATACTATCCTTTTCTTCAGCCTCCTGTGCGCAGGAAAAAATAAGAAGAATGACAGCAATTATTGGAATAAATTTCAATGAAGTAAAAAAAGAAATGAGTAGTTTTCTATTCATACATTAATTTTTTGCATCATAATTGGGAAACGAAAATACAAATATTATTTCATTATTGTAAAAAAAATTGACCTATTTCTAAAAAAAGTTGACATGAGAGGCGGAAGTTGGAAGACAGAAGAGGGGGAGACAGAAGACCGGAGACCGAAGTCGGAAGTCGGAAGGTGGAAGACAGAAGACCGAAGACGGAAGGTGGAAGGCGGAAGACAGAAGTCGGAGGCGGAAGTCGGTAGACCGGAGACCGGAGAAGGAAGAAAGAAAAATGTAAAAATTATTGAGGGTCATCCCGGTAAATAAATTCTGGTGTTGATTCTGTATTACTTTTATTCAAATCCCTGTCTACAATATAAAATTCATATGTAAATGTATCATATGTAAATAAACGTTTCGTATATTCCATGTCTACTTTCACTTCGGCTTTTAATGGCTCAGGAGCTTCTTCATTTGTTTCAATATATGGTGTTCTGTAATGATGTGGCGCTTTGAGTTCAACTATTTGGAAAACTCCGTCTTTCTTTTCAAAAAGTGTGATAAACAAATTATGATAATACACACTATCACGGGCAAATTTCCCTGTTGTGTCACTATCACGTAATCCGACATTGTTATCACCGTCTTTTAATTCAAATACGAGCGTGGCTTTTAAAACCTCATTTCCCAGAGGATCAATACTGTCCCGGATATAGAATTCCTCGTATGAAATTTGTGGAACAACCGGATATTGCTCATCATCTTCGCAACTAAAAAAGATACTCAGGAAAAAAATTATATAACATACATTTTGAAACTTCATCGTAAATATTTTAAATTGAAAGCAGAAAACAGGATTTATTTTTGTCGAAAATATAATTTCACCGGTACCCCGGAAAAATTAAAATGTGCTCTTAGTTTATTTTCTACATAACGTTTATATGGTTCTTTTATGTATTGCGGAAGATTACAAAAAAACACAAAAGCCGGGTAAGCCAGAGGGAGTTGACTGATATACTTGATTTTAACAGTCTTTCCTTTATATCTTGGGGGTGGGGCTTTTTCAATTTCCGGCAACAGGGTTTTATTCAGTTGTGAGGTTTTTATCCTTACCGAACGTCTTTGGGAAACAGCAATGGCTTCCTCCAATGCCTTAAAAATACGTTGTTTTTGAAGGGCGGAAATAAAAATGACAGGGATGTCGGTGAAGGGAGCAATTTTTTCTTTTATGTTTGAGGTAAATTGTTTGGTTGTGTGGTTTGTTTTTTCGATGATATCCCACTTATTGACGAGAATAACAATACCTTTATTATTGCGGACCACGAGGGAAAAAATAGTCATGTCCTGCGCCTGAAACCCTAACTCAGCATCAACCAAAAGCATGCATACATCAGCATGTTCAATTGCCCTGACAGATCGAAGTGTAGAGTAAAATTCAATTTCTTCGCCGATTTTTCTTTTTTTTCTTAATCCGGCAGTATCGATAAGGTAAAAATCATGTCCGTATTTATTATACCTTGTGTGAACTGAATCTCTTGTGGTGCCCGAAATCGGAGTGACTATGTTTCTCTCCTGGCCAATCAGTGAATTAACCAGCGAAGATTTACCGACATTTGGCCGTCCGATAATAGCGAATTTCGGAATATCCTC
>CAZVTW010000180.1:0-10466 GCA_964629805.1 uncultured Bacteroidales bacterium
AGGCCGGTTACATTGTAATGATTTTTCATTTTCCCATGACGCTTACATGTCCTGTGGACATGCAAGGTCAAAGCATCCGACCTTGATTGGCAAAATATACCTGATTGTTTGTCAATAGTTTATAGCTTGTGCCATATCTGAAAAAAATCATTCCGGTGATTCAATAACAGGCGCCAGACCATGACCTTCCATTGGCCGAAGGTCAATGGAAGCGTCATGAAAACATCACTATGCCTCAAAATCAACACACAATCAGTGAATAATTGAACGTTACACGTCAAAAAAACCAATATGTCAAAGAACGATGTCTGTTTTGTTTCAAATTTCTTCCTTTGCACTTTAGTCAGGCATGCGATGTGTTCCGGTACGTGTCACAGACGCGCAACAACCGGAATGTTGAGCATATGTACTTTTTCAAATACTCAATCTCAAATGTCGACCGAATCCTTCTCGAACAATTCTCATCAAAGTAGATAATCTAATATCAGAAGCATTATTCTCAATCCTTGAAATATAAGTCTTGGTAGTTTTACATTTCTCCGCAAGTTGCTCCTGTGTCAGTCCACTCTCCTTTCTAAGTTCCTGAATCATAACACCAAGTTTAAACGCCTCAAATCCTTCTTCAAATTTTTCTCTCTTTGGTGAGCCAATTTTTCCGTATTGTTGGTCAAGGTGGTCTTCGAAAGATGTCAGATTATTTTTTACTGTCTTTTTCATCGAAATACTTTTTTTTTAGTTTTTCTGCTTTCTCAATCTCTTTTTTTGAAATCCATTTATCAGAATTATCAATTGTCTTTTGTCAAAGAAACTGAAAACCCTGTAAATATTTCTCCCGAATTCAACCCTAATTTCAAATAAACCAGTTGAATCCTCGATGTGCTTAAAATACTTTTCAGGAACTCGATCAACTTGTGAAATCAGTTTTAATGTCCAGTTGAATTTCTGTCTTACTTTATTATCAAGAGTTTTAAAAAAATCCAAATAGTAATTCTTATAATAGAAAATATTCCTGATATTTTTATCAATCATTTCACAAAATTAGCTAATCAGGTAATATTTTTCAAATTATTATCCTTATTTTCCCGATTTAGCAGTGTCACCCGGCATTACGCCCAACACACCAAAAAAACCAATATGTCAAAGAACGTTGTCTGTTTTGTTTCAAATTTTTTGCCTTGCACTTAAGTTAGACATGCATTGTGTTCTGGTAAGCGTCACAGACGCGCACCAACCAAATCAGGTGTTGACTTCTTTAATCGTTTAATGGCTTCTTCAGTGGCTTGCTGGTCAAGTTCAATAGCAGTGGTTATGAAAATTTGATTGTCCCAAATAACCGGGGTACCAAGCCCCTTTCCGGGAATTGCAGTTTTCCATTTTATGTTTTTCATTTCATTCCATTCAATTGGTGGTTTACCAAGTGGTGACACCCCGTCAGATTTCGGGCCACGCCAGGATGGCCAATATTTCAAAGCATCCTTTTTGTCAGACTGAAAGCCAAATAGAATTTGGGAACAAAAGGATAAGATGTAAAATAGCTGTTTTTCTTTTCATATGTTTATTATATAGAGATTGCTTATTATTAATGCAGGAAAATAATCATTTCCGTGCCTGCCTGTGGCAGACAGGCATGTCCCGAATTTTTCAATTTCGGGGATACTCGACAAGGGTCCGTATCTTACGATCAAATCAGTCATTGACTGTTTCATATCATCTCATGTTAAATATAAAGTCATTATTTATTTTTTTTGATTTGATTCGTCAGGACTAAATGAAAAAACCTCCTCTAAAGGAACCCTGAATACGCGTGAAATGCGAAAAGCTAGTTCAAGGGTGGGGGAGTATTTTCCATTTTCAATTGCTACTACGGTTTGCCGTGTTACACCAATTTTATCAGCGAGTTCCTGCTGTGTCATTTCATTATGATGAAATCGAAATTTCCGTATGTTATTTTGAATATTACATTTACCCATCTTAAAATCCCCTTCTGTACAGAAAAATTTTTACAATTTCAGAAGCAATAAAGCATGAAGCAACAAGGGTCATAAACATTATCCAGGGTTTCATGCCTATTGCCTGTGAACCCATTGCCATTAAAAAACCTAAACAATAAGTCCAGTGAGAAACTCTAATTGCTTTCAATTCAATCAATTTATCACGTTCATCAGTAACCTTTGGGACATCTTCATTCGTAATAATTTTGTTGATGATAATAAAAACGATGTGTATGACAATCTGCGCAACTATCATCACCGGGATAAGTATCAAAAAAGTCTTTCCCCAAAATTTAAAATCATGAATAATCTCAGGATTTTCAGCAATGTTATTATGGTACACGTACAAAATATAGCTTCCCAAAATCAGTATTGTACTGATGAGAGAAACAAAAATCCGTTTTTCTTTATTGTAATACATATTTTTTCCTTAAAAATGTTGTTGTATAAAAATTTCGACTCAAAGATAAAAATTTTTTACATCATGTCAAAATATTTTAACAAACAAATGAAATTTGAACGAAAAAATATATTTTATCATATGGATAACTTTATTTAATTTTGCGGCTTGATTTTTTTAAAATATTGATATGCATGAATTTAGTACAATGAATTTATCCCCTGAACTGATGAAGGGGATTGAAGAACTAGGATTCGAAAAACCAACGCCAATACAGGAAAAAATAATTCCTCTTATTTTTGAAACAACCAATGATATCGTTGGTCTTGCACAGACAGGAACAGGTAAAACTGCGGCCTTCGGACTTCCGATACTTGACAGGACTGAAACTGATAATAAATCAGTGCAGGCATTAGTTTTGTCTCCAACACGTGAACTTTGTATCCAAATTTCAAAGGATTTACAAAATTTTTCAAAGTATGTAAAAAATATACACATCGTGCCTGTTTATGGCGGAGCGAATATTGAAACTCAAATAAAAGCCCTCAGGAAAGGCGCCCATATCATTGTTGCCACACCCGGACGAATGCTTGATTTAATCAACCGTAAAGTGGCAAAAATCAATGAAATACATACGGTTGTTCTGGATGAAGCCGATGAAATGTTAAACATGGGATTCAGGGAAGAACTTGACAGTATTCTTGAAAAAACCCCGGAAAATAAAAGAACATTGCTGTTTTCAGCCACCATGCCCAAAGAAGTGGCCCGTATTGCCAGTAATTACATGAAAAATCCTGAGAGGGTTGTTGTTGGCAAACAAAATGCAGGCGCTGAGAATGTGCATCATATTTATTACCAGGTTCACGCCCGTGACCGCTACCTGGCGTTGAAACGAATTGCTGACATAAATCCGGATATTTATGGCCTCGTTTTTTGCCGTACCAGGGCAGAAACCAAAGAAGTGGCTGATAAACTCATTAAAGACGGGTATAATGCCGATGCGCTGCATGGAGACTTATCACAGGCCCAGCGGGACAATGTGATGAAACGCTTCAGGGAAAGGACGCTGCAAATGCTTGTGGCTACTGATGTTGCTGCCAGAGGAATTGATGTGAGTGATATATCACATGTTATCAATTATAACCTGCCTGAAGATTTGGATGTTTACACACATCGAAGCGGACGTACCGGTCGTGCCGGAAAATCAGGAATATCAATTTCAATAGTTAATTACCGGGAAAAAAGTAAAATTCCGCAAATTGAAAAGGCCATAAATAAAAAATGCGAAAAACAACCTGTCCCCTCAGGAGATAAAATATGTGAAAAACAGTTGTTTAATCTCATCAATAAGATGGAGAATGTGACAGTGGACGAACATCAAATTGCTCCTTTCATGGATGCAGTGAATAAAAAACTGGAATGGCTTGGGAAAGAAGAAATCATTAAACGATTTGTTTCTTTGGAATTCAACAGGTTCCTTGATTACTACAGGGATGCCCGCGACCTGAATGATAAATCGGAAAAAAAGAGAGACAAAAGGAATAATAAAGAAAGTGGAAGTCGTCGGGAGAAGCGAAGCAGGGGAGCAGAAGCTGGTTTTGCAAGGTTTTTCCTTAATGTGGGCAGAAAAGATGGTATATCCCCTAAAAATATCATCGGTCTCATCAATGACAATACAAACAAACGCGATATAAATATTGGGGATATTGAAATTAAAGACAGTTTCTCTTTTTTTGAGGTGCCTCTTCAATATACATCCAAAATACTGGAATCATTCAGTGGAACCCACTATAATGGACGTAATATTCGTGTTGAAATAGCAGAAAAAAGTGACGATAAAAAACGAAAAGGCAGAAAAAAGAAAAAATAGATTTCTTATCAAATCATATTCAACCATCAAGATCAAAAAATGAAATTGCCTGTTCCAAATACCCTGATTGTTTTTTTAATTCTTCGGCAATTGATGAAAGCTGTTCAGAAGTAGATGTATTTTATTGAGTTACTCCCGGGAACTGTTGAACGGTATCGTTGACCTGGTAATGCCACTATTCTGTTCGGCGCTTGTTTAGCAATATCCTGAACCAGACTTGAAGTCTCTTCTACTTTTGGAATAGTAGTTTTAATATATGTTTTTGTTTATTCATTTATTTTCAAAGAATTATTTGAAAGAGTTATTAATATTTCATCAACAATTTTTTTACTTTTTTCCGCCAGTTTTTGACTTCGGCTGCAACAATAGCAAAGCCCTTTCCGTGTTCTCCGGCGCATGCTGGTTCAACAGCCACATTAAGAGCCAGGATATTTGCCTGAAATGCTATTTCATTGATAATTTGCATTTCTTCAGCAATCATCGTGTTTGCTTCTATTGTTTTGTTACCTTTTTGCGCGACTCCTTTAATACCTTCAAGAGCTGATAATGATGACTTTTGCGTTTGTCCGGCATTTTCCGAATTTTGATTCGTATTGGATGCCAATTCCTCCATGGTAGAGGATACTTCTTCAACTGATGCAACTTGCTGGTTAGCGCCATTAGCAAGTTGTTGTGAATTTTCATTTAATGTGGCGCTCATTCCTGAAATTTGGTGGGCGCTGCTGTTTATTTCCGTAACAACAGTTTTTACCTGTTTCGCTAGATTGAGTATCCCTGCTGAGATAAGCCTAATTTTATGAATAAATATCATGTTAATAATCTGTTCATAAAAAAACATCAGTGTAATAATAAAAATCTGAGAAAACCATTATATTTGGAATATTTTATCAATATTATCTTTAGCCATACTTATAGGAATAGTTACTTCTCTTGATTTGTGTCTGACACAAAAAAGAAAAGGGGCATTTACAAGACAGCTCATTTCAATCCTGACAGTCTCAATACCAGCAATTTACCAAGCAACATTTTCTCCGGCAGAAGATAACAACAGTTTCTTTGTATTATGGTTTGAATATTTTTATACAACTTACCTCATCACTATACTTATTACCTTCATTTTAATTTATTTATTTGTTTTTAAGCCTCTGAATTTGAAAATAAAAACAACAGTGCCAAACGTAAAATATACTTTTTTCGATTTCCTTTTCAGAGGTTATAAAGATTTCAAAAAAGATTTTGATGAATTATTATCAAAACATGATAAATACGGTTTGGAAAAAGAAGTGCATTATGAATTAAAGGAAAGTATACCCAAATATATATCAGATATTTTCTCTGCAAGTGAAGATGAAGATTTTGAAGGATTTATTGGTTTTATTTTGTTAGGTTTTGTTCACCAGTTTTTAAGTGAAACTGATGCAAGATTTACTTTACGTCAGATTAATGAAGAACAAACTAAAATGGAAACAATATTCACAACACGTGAAGATTCAATACCCGGTTCAATACCAATTAACAAGAAAAACTTGATTAAAAGATCCATGAATCTGGGTGTCCCATTACTATATTCAAGAAATAAGGATCACCATTACAACACCAGAAATAAAAGCCTGAAGAGGGGTATTTATGACGAGTATGTTTCATATTGTTTGCTTAAAACTGGTGATAACAAACCTTACTTTAGCATTTGTCTTGATGTAAAAGGTGAAATTGCCGTCAACAGGGTAAGAACACTTGTTGATTCAAATTATTTTACTTTAATTTGCAATTTAATTGCCGAAAGGATTTATAAAGAGCTAAATACATAATACGTAATAAAATGACAAATAAAAAAAAGCTGATACGCAATGTAAATGTTATAAAAACATTCAATACTGGCACTCATGTAGGTCTGGATAAAAACCTTGAAAAAAATATTGCAGCAGCAAAAAACATTCATCCGGAAGATAAAATGCGAATTAAAAATAAAATCCATAAAATTGGAGATATTATGCGGGCAAACTCTGGCATAGCTTTATCCCAAAGCAACAAAAAAGCTATTCTCCAACTCGTAGCCTCAGAAGATTAATAATTTCATTTAGTAGCGGAACTTTTTTATTTATTGCACCTTATTTGTATCATTTTTAATTGTTCTATCAGCTTTAAAAATTTATTGCCTTTTTCTTTCTTAGACCAATATGATTTTGACATATCAACAAATTAATATATTTAATTTTTAGCATGCTCCTCTGGATAGAGGCAAGCTTTCAACCAAATTGAGACAAGTTATTTTCGTCCCGAAATCTTCGATTTCGTGGATACCCAACAAAACTAACAGCACTGATATGACCAACCGGAAATACATTATCATCTTCTACTTCCTGGCATTTGTCCTTTAGCTCCATTTTGGCTGGGTAATCTGGATGCTAAGATAGATTTTACAATCGTTTTCGACATGAATCCTTTTGCAAAGGGAGCGCTGTTTACTGCTTTTGGCCCTTTCATTGCCGGACTTATCATGTCACGGGCAGATAAGAATGTCAGAAACAGTTATAGTTTCATGGGTACATCTATAACCGGTTCTGTTATTTTTTTCCTGTCCTTCATTTTGACACTCATGTTTGTCAAAATTGAAAATAATTATTCCGGATTTTACATGCTTGCCTTTTCTGTCTATATTTTACTTTATAGCATTGGGGAAGAATATGGCTGGCGCGGATATTTGCAACATGCCCTGAAAAAAAAGCATTTTTTTCTGAAATATTTGATAATAGGCACCCTCTGGTGGTTTTGGCATATTGGTATATACATCGATATGGGATATAAATTGATTGTACTTTTCTGGGTTTTATGGGTTCTGATAAGCATGGGACTCGGCCAGGCTATGGAAGCTACAAAATCAATTGCTGTTGTGGCTTGCCTTCATATCCTCGGAAATGTTTTGTTCATGATTGATGTTATACCGGTTCCTGATAAATTCATTATAGCCGGTATTCTGGCAGTTATTTGGATTATAACCCTCTTTTTGTGGGACAAGCTGGATAATTTTTTTTCCTGATTTATATACCTCAGGCATCGAAAAAAACTTTATTTAGCCAATCCGGGAGAATGACAAAACCTATATTCAAAAGACATTTTAAACCTAAAAAGTTATTATTTTTGAAAATACATAACTATAATTCCAAAAAATGGCATACACCAACATTGTCATCTATTATTTTTCAGGTACCGGCAATGCCCGCCACGCAGCAGAGTGGATTAAAAACACAGCCACAAAAAAGGGCCTGGAAGGCCGACTGGTTAATATTGATAGATTTAAATCTATTGATACAACAGGCATAGATGAAAAAACACTCATTGGATTTTGTTTTCCAACCCATGGATTTAATTCTGCTCCTATCATGTTTCATTTTATATGTAAATTTCCTGGCAATAAACATGCAGATGTCTTTATTTTGAATACCCGGGCAGGTCTGAAGTTATCAAAAATGTTTCTTCCTGGTGTAAGTGGTCTGGCACAGATTTTTCCTGCCATTATGCTGATGATAAAAGGCTACAGGATTGTCGGGATGCAACCCCTGGATTTGCCATCAAACTGGCTTCTTCTGCACCCCGGTTTACGTGAAAAGGTTGTAAACTCAATATACAGCAGGTGCAGGAGAATTACCAAACAATTTGCTGCAGAAATAGTGGACGGACAAAAAAAATATAAAGCTTTACTATCCTTACCAATTGATGTAGCACTTATTCCAATAGCAGTGGCATATTATTTTTTAGGCCGGTTTTTCCTGGCAAAAACATTGATAGCAACAGATGCATGCTCCAATTGTGATCTTTGTATCCAAAAATGCCCTGTTGGAGCTATTCATGCTGTTAATGACAGACCTTTTTGGACATATAAATGTGAAAGTTGTATGCGTTGTGTCAATCTCTGTCCACACCTTGCCATTGAAACTGCTCATGGCTTTTCAGGTCTTGTTATTGTCCTGTTTTACTTCGTAATAATTCCTCTCATTTACAGTCTTCTTGCCCGGTTAGGATTTCCGTTGATTGAACAACAATTGAATCAAGCTGGTATGGTATGGAGTGTTATCAGTGGAGTCTTATTTCTTGGTGTTTTATTTTTAAGCTATAAATTGATTCATTCGCTGATGAAATACAACGTCATAAACCGTGTTATTGCTTACAGTTCACTAAGTAAATATAAATTCTGGAGAAGATATAAAGCACCGAAACAATATAAACTTTAGTAGTATGATTCCATCCTTTGAATATCTGAAAAGATTATTATTGTTTTTCATTTGTCTTTTCTATGTGCCTTTCATATGTCGTGACTGTTTATGATATTATGTGAATTCAGGCCATTTTCGTGATGTGTCAAAATTTTAATCTCCATGAAATACAGAGAATATTTAAAAAATCTCTTCAAAGGTTTAACACTGCAGGTTGAAGATTTACTCCTGTTTGAAGACTTTCAAATCAAATACCTGCCTGAAAGGCTGACGGAAGAGGAATTTTCGGTGCTTATACAAACGTATCCTTTCGTTAAAAATTTTTTTGTACTCAAATATCCACCTATAGAAAGCTACATACAAACTGTTTCAGAAAAAAATAAAGAAAGAGAAGGAAATGACCGTGCCGATTATATTTGCCGGGAATTATTGTGGGAAATTGCTGAACTAATCGTCTATAACAAACATCCTGAAATATACGAAAAGGAGGTCAATCTGAATTGGCACATAAAAGAAATCATTCCTGCCAGCGAACCAGAAGGAAAAATAGTTATTGATTCCGGCGCCGGAACAGGCTTGGTGAGTTTCCTGGTGGCACCTTTTGCAAAATCTGTCTTTGCTGTAGAACCGGTAACCGCTTTTCGAAGGTACATCCAAAAAAAGGCAAAAGAAAAAAAGATTCGGAATGTATATCCTGTTGACGGTTTACTGGAGTCAATCCCTTTCCCCGATAATTTTGCCGATATACTTCTCACCTCAAATGCCATAGGCTGGAACCTGGAGGCAGAACTGAACGAAATAGAGCGAATAGTCAACCGACCGGCATAGCAATTCATTTATTAAGAAATTTTGATAGAGATGCAGATATTCCCTTTCATAATAAGCTTGTTTCCGGTGATTGGGGCTATACACTGACCGAATATGATAAAGGGGATGGGTTGAGGAGGAAATACCTGAAAAGGATGAATAGTTAAATGTCAAAACGGAACATGTAAGTCCGGGGTGAATTAAGATTATTATATTGGAATTAAAAATAATATTTCAGGACTTTATTACCTATATGTAGGAGTCTACTCCTAAGAAGATGATTTTTGTCAAATTCGGGCCTGCCCTCGTAAATACAATGTCGGGGAGCGTTAGTCACGACTCTGTTTTGTGCCATATGATTGTTTTAAAAAGAAATTGATAGTTATTCCCAATCATATGGCAAGAACGACGATAAAGTCAGCTTGACATTTTCGATGTCAAATGACACTATATTAATCGAAACTCAATAAGGCTGAGTTTGGCGACTAATCAACTGCCAGGGAAATAGTTCACTGTTTCGACAACTTCTCAAAATAATCTCCGAAGGCGTTTTAGTGTTTCTTAGGAGTGGACTCGTGTATTATTTATCCAAATTTTTTTTAAGATGCATATAATAAATGTCTCCAGTAAATTCACAAATCACTCTCATTATACACCTTTTTTCTGTTCTGTTTTATTTCTTACCCGCTTTTGAATAAGATATATGCTGAGCGGGCATAACATAACTCTTTAGAGCTATCTAAAAGGATTATTTTTAGCATGTTATGGTTCCTGAGAAACGTAAATTATGCCCAGTTGAAGTATAATATTATTCATGTTGGTTCCCTGGTTGCTTATTCAAAATATGAATATTCTCAGCATCAAAAAGACATTAGAAAAAAAATATAAATTTTTGGAAATACCCTGCCACCATAGCATCTGATTACCCGGTGCATAATTTGCCCGGCGCTGCTTTGGGCAGGTTAATGATTTGCTGGTTTTAGCACTAAAACTTTAGATTAAGAAGCGGATAACTACTTTTTTTGGTTTTATGAATCTCTTGACATCATTGACTTTTGACAAAAAGTAACATAAAATAGTCATGTAAAGCTTACTCAGTCAAAATGTAAAGAATCTTTTGATGGTGCTACATATGAAGGAAAAATTGTAATCAAAAATATTTCGAATGCCATTTCAGAGCGCCTGCT
>CAZVTW010000181.1:0-10461 GCA_964629805.1 uncultured Bacteroidales bacterium
CTGTCCTGTGAACGCCATTGTATATCTCATTTCCGGTAACTCCCTGAATAAACATACTGAAATCGAAATTTTTATATTCCAGGTTGATTGTAGCCCCAAAGGTCCAGTCCGGGTGCGGGCTGCCAATATAGGTTTTATCCGCATCATTGATAATTCCGTCGGGCTGACCGGTTTCGTTACCAAGAGAATCAAGGCCGTTTTTGTCAACAAATTTCACATCACCAGGGATTGCTGAAGGCTGCAGTTGAGCTCCATCGCTGTTAACATAGTTACTTACCTGTGCGGTATCCTGGAAAATGCCGTCTGTTTCATAGCCATAAAAATACCAAACAGGATATCCTTCGTCAAACCTTGTAATAGCGCCTGTTGTACCCAGGTTAGCCCCATCAAGGAACTCAGGTGCGGCAACTACCTCATTGTTTAATTTTGAAGCGTTCAGGCTGAAATCATAATGAAAATCACCAGTTTTTTTGCGTATACCCAGTTCGATTTCAACACCCTGATTTCTTACATTTCCGGCATTTATCCAGGGAGCGCTGTTGCCGACATAATCAGGAACTCCCCCCTGGAAGAGCAAATCTTTCGTTTCTTTTCTGAAATAATCAACTGCCAGTGAAATTTTATTGTTGTAGAAGCCAAAATCAAGACCAATATCAGTTTGTTCGCTGGTTTCCCATTGCAGTGCCGGATTGCTGATAGCCTCAGGTTCAGCCGCACTGATTAACTGGTCTGTTCCTGATATATAATTCCTGGCCTGGTAGGTGATGAGTGAAACATATTGAAAGGCTCCCAGGTTGGACAAACTTCCGTTTTGACCCCAGCTTGCCCGCAATTTTAAAAAATTAACAGCGGGAATGGTCCAAAAATCTTCGCGTGTCACTACCCACCCAAGAGAAATAGAAGGAAAATATCCGAATTTGTTATCAGGTCCGAACAAGGATGATCCATCAGCCCTTAAAGTGGCATTTAATAAATATTTTCCCTGGTAATCATATGTACCACGTGTAAAATATGATAATAACCTGTTTTGGTCAACTCCGCCGCCAGACGCGTTTTTTGTGGTGTCGCTTGTGGCAAAGTCAATGTAGGCATAATTATCAGACTCTTCAACCATATCTTCCTTTTTTCCAAACAAGCTGGTATACTGATAATCCCTGGCAGACATACCGCCGAGTATTGAGAAATTATGGTCTCCTATACTATTTGTATATGTAAAATAATTTTCGAATTGCCAGGTCCTCCATCTGTTTATTGATTTGTTCACTTCACTGAGTTCCTTTTCGCTGCTTGAATGGAAATAATAAACCGGTATCCAGTTATCGTTTGTGCCATAAGCCAGGTCAATATCAAACTTGGTTTTAAAAGTAAATCCTTTAAAAGGTTTGATTTCAGCAAATCCGCTTCCGAGTAATTTATCAGTTGTCCATTTACTGTGATCAATATGCATCTGGGCAACCGGATTACGGATTTCATTTCTCACCCTGGTGGACATTCCGAAATACCCGTTTTCATCTTTCACATACCCTTCATTGCCTTTATAAACTTCAGGAATTTCAGATATATCATTATAATACAACGGGGTTAGCGGGTCCAGCGTAATAGCATTTCCGATGACACCGCCGAATTCATTGTTTTCATTCACATCACGCCGGGTAAAATGGGTATAAGATACCCTTGCGCCAACATTCAGCCAGTCGTTAATTTTATGGTCGCCATTAAATCTGGCTGTGTACCTTTTAAAATTTGCATTGCTACCACCAACAACACCATCCTGCGAAAAATACGAACCCGAGATGAGATATGATGAGTTTTCCGAACCGCCGCTCGCAGTCAGGTGGTGACTTTGTATTGGTGCCTGTTGAAAAATTTCATCGAGCCAGTCGGTATTATGCGGTACACTGTCAGGATGCATGAGATTGTTTTTTTCCAATGCTCCGGTGATTTTGCGGTCAATAAATTCCTGGGGGATGTCAGGAACAGCATTACGAATGGCTACCTCCGTTTCCCATGCGATGGCTTCCCTGAAATATTCAACATAGCGATGTGCGTCAAGGACTTCAAAATCACTGACCATATCCTGTACACCATAGTAAGAATCATAGGTGATTTGCCCCTTCTTATCTTTTCCTCCGGTTTTTGTTGTAATAAGTACAACGCCATTTGCTCCTTCGGCTCCGTATATGGCAGCAGAAGCAGCATCTTTCAGAATTTCAACCGAGGCTATGTCGTTTGGGCTTAGAAACTCTATACCACCAGTTCGCATCCCGTCAACAATGTATAGCGGGTCTGCGCCTGAATTGGAGCCGGTTCCCCGAATCCTTACAGTCATACCTGCTCCGGGTGACCCGGACTGTTGAGCGATCATTACACCGGATGTTTTTCCCTGAAGAGCCTGCTCAGTCCGTAATGAAGCTGTTTTTGTGATATCTTCACTTTCAACCTTGGCTATAGCTCCGGTTACCAGACTTTTTTTCTGTGTCCCGTAACCAACTACAACAATATCTTCCAGTTCTTTTGTTTCAACATCCATCTGAACATCCACAGTCGTTTTATCAGCTACCGGTATTTCTTTCTGAACATAACCGATAGATGAAAATACAAGGACAGCATCTTCATCAGGAACTTCAATAGTATATTTACCGTCAAGGTCTGATATCGTACCGGTTGTTGTACCTTTTATATAGATATTGACCCCTGGAATTCCATAACCATTTTCATCAACCACTGTTCCCTTTATCAGTTTTTGAGAGAAAATACTTAATGGAATAAAAAGAAGAAATAAAAAAGTAAGTAAGTGCTTCATAATTTTGCTTATTTAATAATATATACAATTCAAAAATTTATTTTGTTATTTATGAGTCAACTTATAGAAGTCCCTTTATTGCCAAACTCTTCGTTATTTAATCTCTACGTAGTAGAGACAAAAATCATCCTTCCCGGAGTGGACTCATTGATTAATCTGCAAATAATTAAGTAAAGTGAAAACTGGTAAAAAGACTTCGTTATGATTCGTTGTGTCTTTCCACATTTTGAAACAAGATATAGTTAAAACGAATCTAACGAAGTCCTAAAAAAAATTACTAACTAAAACTCATCTTATGACTAACTAAAACATGATACTCAAAAATGATTTCAAATCAAATTGATGTATACAAAGATACTGAGAAAAACAACCAAGACTAAAATTAATCACTACATCAAAAACACATCATCAACACATCAAAAATACATCAAAATGACTTTTATCGGCCTAAAAACAGGGATTTAAGAAGGCATATTAATTCAACATACACTTTTAATACAACACATCAATACCGAGTGAGACAAAATGAAAAACAAAATATTTGTTGTATGGTTACATGTTTAGGAGAAAGTCAGTAATATTATCTTCTCGCTGTAGATTGAGCTTTTTTCGAAGTCTGTAACGGCTAATTTCAACACCTCTGACAGAAATATTCAGTAATGGGGCGATCTCTTTGGTGGAGAGATTCATTCTAAGATAAGCAGCTAATTTTAAATCCTTAGGGGTAAGATCCGGATATTCATTTTTCAAAGTATGGATAAAATTCTCATGAACCTGATCAAAATGCAGTTCAAATCTTTCCCAGTCATCTTCTTTGTGCATTTCGCTCTCAATAGTTTGAATTAATTGTTTTACCTGGTTCCTGGAATCTTCATGGATCATTTTATGAGCAACTCTTGAAAGTTTGGATTTTACCTGGTCCAAAATTTCATTTTTATAGGTAATCTGCATCGCGATAGAAGCCAGTTCTTTTGATTTGTTTTCCAGTTCAGCTTTGTTGCGCTCCACTTCAAGTTCAAGCTTTTCATTCCTGAGTCTGACAATTTCCTGTTCTGCTAAAATTACTTTGGCTTTATGTTGTTGTTTTTGTTTTTCGAGTTCATCCTTTTGTTTTTGCTCCAGTCGTTGTTTTTCCTCTTCAAAACGTTTAAGGTAATGCTTTGAAATGAGATAGCCCACAACAACAATTATGATGCTGTACACAACGTAGGCCCAGGTTGAACGATACCAGGGCGGAAAAATAACAAACTCAAAAGTAGAGACCGGACTTAACTCCTCCAGGAGGTTTTTACTCCTTACATGAAAAATATAACTCCCTTCCGAAAGATTTGTATATTCCTTTGTTGTATGATCAAAGAATTCCGACCATTCTTTGTCATATCCATCGAGAAATACCTGGTAGGAAATATTTGAGAGACTTCTATAATCAGGCGAACTGTACGAAAATTGTAAATCATTATACTCATAATCAATATATTGAATTTGAAAGGTAGGGCGATCCGGTAGAACACTGCTGTCCTGATTAACAAAGTTTCCGCCGAAGATGATTGAATCTTCACGTGTCGTTATTTTCCTGATAAGGGTTTTCGATTCAGGCTTATGATATTTAATAATCGAAGGATCAAAGTGAATAAAACCATCTTCTGTGCCAATAAAAATATTTGTATTATCATGAATATACAAATCCTCGAAGCTGTAAATAAAAGTTTCTTTAAGCTCTAAAAACGGAATTTTTTCAAGTTCATATGAACCATCATACTTTAATCGCAATATCTTTAACTCACCTCCCTGAAAGAACCAAATATTACCGGACTGATCTTCATAAAATTTTTTATTCACCTTTTCTCTTCCAATCAAATTAATCAAATATGAATGTTCATAAAAGGAGTCAACTTCTGCATCATAATAATAAAAACCATTGTCAGTGGAAAAAATCAATTCGTTTTTAAATGTATGGACAGTAATACCAAAGTCAGTAGGAAACCCATGTTTTTCGCCATAAAGCTCATAATCAACAACTTTATCAAAAGTCTCATTAAAGATAATCTTATAAACGCCTTTATATCCATGAGTCATCCAGAGAACTCCGCGATGAAAGGCCATTTCACGCGACGATTCTGAGAATCCCTGAATGGTTTTCAGGAATTGCATTTCACGTCCCGGTCTTTTTTTAAACAAAAGTAAAGATGTGTATGTTCCGGCAATGATTTTGCCGGGATGCCCTGGCACATTCCAAAAATCCCATACACCGGCTTTTGATGTCAGAAGTTTTGATTCTTCATCATCAATCAAAAAAGCTCCTTTATTGTGGCCGCAATAGAGTTTGCCTTCAATGATTTTCAAAGCCCAAACCTGCCCGCGGGTGCCTTCAACCAGTTTAAAATTAAAATGACAGGTGAATTTGTCAATGTTTTCCCATGTTTTACAGAATAATCCCTGGTTTGTACCGAGATACACTTTATTCTTATGTATGATGCTGGTGTATCCGGCTCCAATTTCTTTCTTTTTACCATAAAAAGAGACAGGCGAGCTTATTTTAACATAATCAATTCCATTATCCAGCCCTAACCAAAGATTGTTATCCATATCGCTGAAAGTACTTAACACAGTATTGTTCTGAATACCAATATCCTTGTTTAGATGTTGCAAAATGTCACCATTTTCGTTTATGACAATAAGCCCATCCTGAATACTCCCAATTGCATAGTGTTTTTCATCAACCTCTGTTCCACTGTAAACCTGGTTCTTTTTACAAAATTCGGATGCTTCAGTTTTCCAATATTCAAAATTATTTTTAGACCAGTTATAAATGCCATGCTCTGCCGTGCAAATTAAAAATGCGTTTCTGTTCACCGGTAAAACAGACCAAATCTCCTTATTGATAAACACCTCGCTTCCCGGTATGTATTGAAGGGAATCATCATTCAGTTCAAACAAGCCTTTGTCCTGTTCATAGATAAGTAGTTTTCCATTGACATAAAATGAAAGTCCAAGATTCCTGTCAGAAATAACATATTGAACTTTCCCGTCACGGTACACCAACAAATCAGTGAAAGACTGGAAATAAACACCATGATCAGTCATATGTATCTTCCATATCTCTCCAAAATCATGATCTTTTGGAGATATCAATTCAGATAGAGAATGATATACTAACTGGCCCTTGTTATCAGGAAAAAAATAACCAAATTCGTCAAAAGCGCCGACATAAATTCTACCTCTTCTACCAACAGTAACAGAACGTATAATTGAATTATTGGGTACTGTATAAATCTCCCAAAAAGAGCCGTCATAGGTTAATAATCCGGCATTGTTGGCAAAATACATAATCCCCCTATTATCTTGCGAAATGTCCCAGTTTTGGGTACTGGCGCCATATTCTTTCCTTGCATAATTTGCCAGCGATGGAATACCAATGTTCTTTATCTGCGCCGGCAGTTGATTCACACAGATGAAAAAAAACACGAGGGTGAATATTATGGTGATTTTTTTAATCAAACTGAAATAAAAGTATTATAATGAGTTTTTTATTCGAACAATAATAACTAAAGATACATTTTTCAAACCTCTTCACCAAAAAATAATAAGGAATGTATAGTAAATCATATCTTTTGAGAAAAATAAAACAAATTGTTCGGAAATGCTTTTTGTAATAATATAAAAATCCACTCCAAAATGCCTCTTTGTTGCCAAAGAGAGGGGCACCTGCAGTTGTTACATTTTGTACCCATCCCTGTCAATCGGTAATTCGAGAGTCATACATACACCATCTTCCATATTTTCAGCATAAATATGCCCCTGATGTTCCTGCATAAGAGAATAGCATAGTGATAAACCTAATCCGGTTCCTTTTCCTGGGTCCTTGGTTGTGAAAAAGGGATCAAAGATATGGTTCATCACTTCAGGAGATATCGTATCACCGGAATTTTGAATTTTCACAACAGCCATATCATTTTTTTCAAACGTCGAAACAGATAGTTTTTTTTGATATTTCTGCTGTTGTTTTGTTGCATATATGGCATTATCAATAATATTTAACAAAATTTGATGCATCTTCTCAGCATATAAAAATAAACCTTTTTTTAGTTGGTAATTCTTATCCACTGTGATACGATTTTCCATTTTTGATTTTAAAAAAAGCAGAGTGTTATCTATAATTTTATGAATATCAACATATTGAAGTTTTGATTTTCCACTGTAAGAAAAAGTCATCAAAGCTTCTACAATATTCATGGTTCTCATTAACCCTGAATTGATAGTACGGGAAGAAAAATCAATTTTATCTCGTAATTCATTAGAAATAAATTCATTATTCAACTCGTTTAAAGTGTCATTGAGGATATTTAATCCACCGTTTATAAAATTCAGGGGATTATTTATTTCATGAGCAATGCCTGCTGTTAAAGTTCCCAGAGAGGCCATTTTTTCTGACTGAATCAATTTTGCCTGTGTATTTTTCAAATTACTAAGAGCTTGCTCAAGTTCTTCTTTTTGTTCACTGATAACAGAATTTATCGAGTGTAATTCCTCATTAGCAGTTTGTAACTCCTCATTTGTTGTTTTCAGATCATTGGTTTTTTCTTTAACCAATTGTTCAAGCTGATTTCTGTATCCATCCAGTTCCAGTTCGTACAACTTTTTATCAGTAATGTCGCGGGTTACAGTTTGAATTAAAATTTGATCATTTAAATACAGTTTTGCCATTTTGCCACTGAACCAATGCACTTTGCCCCACGAATCAATAAATCTGTTTTCAATGATTTCTGTCTGGGTTTTGTTTGTTTCTAACAATTCGGTTAATTTTTCCGAAACAAAAGGCAGATCATCAGGATGAATCCTGGCCTTTCTATCCGGATTTTTATAATCCTCTTTTGTAATACCGGTTATTTTTTGCAATTGTTCGTTACCATAAATAATATTGCCCTGTAAATCTGACAGCATGATGATATCAGGGAAAGACTCAATAAGTGTTTTATACCTGTTATTGATATCCAACAATTTCTCTTCATAGGCCTTCTTTTCGGAAATGTCTATGATTATTCCTCTGAAACCACTAAAATGCCTTTTATCACAAATTGCACTTGCTATGATATTAACAGGACATGTCTCACCATTCATCCTGGTAATTATTAATTCATCTGTCAAAGTTTCCTGTTTCTTTTCTAAATCTCTGAAATCGGCTTTAAGTTTATCATGTTGCTTAAAAACATCATATAAAGAGACACCTTTTACTATTTCATTAGCTGAATATCCGAAAAATTCCAGGCCTGCTTTGTTTATATATGTCAGATATCCTACTGTATCAGTTTCGAAGACAATAGCCGGCAAAAGATCAGTCATGTCTCGATATTTTTTTTCGCTTTTCGCTAATGCTGTTTCAGCTTTTTCGCGTTCTTCAATATCTGTTCTCGCCCTGTTTAGCGCAGCATTATTGATTGAAAAAATGTGATAATTGACCACACCCATAAATAACAAAGCCACAGAAACATCAATCAGATAATTACTGAATTCAATCTCGGAAATTGCGAACTCCTCTCTAAAACCAAAAGCAAAAACAAGAAATATCCCTAAATTTATCACAGTTGCAGTGATGATAATCTCTTTTCGGGATTTAATCAATAAAGGAAGCATTGAAAGAGCAGATAGAACCAAAACGATTGTGTCTAACCGAATAATATTATCATTCTTATCAAAAATCATGATTATCCAGATACCCGTCAAAGTTGTTAAAAAAAGTAGTGTAGCAGAAATACTGTAATGTCCTCTTATCAAAGTCCATAAAGAAATAATAATTGATAATAACACACCAATAATTGTCATTAAAACAGGTACATAAGGTTTACCGTATAGGGGATTTTCTTTCTGAAGATTAATAGTCGTAAAAATAAACAAGACAACTGTAATTATAAGAGCTATGGCAAGATAATAAATAAAAAGGGCGCGTTGTTGTAATACAAAATCTTTGTTTTCGTATTTTTTTAATGCCCCTGGTAGCTTTTTGGTGCCGGGAATTAGTATCATACAAAAATTAATTTCGCGTTGTATAGCAATTTAAACAATTATTCTTTTATTACCAAAGAAAAGTGTTAGTAAGTTAGTATGTAGGAGCTTGATATTTTAATTTAAATTGTAACTACTTAGGAGATCAATTTGACGAAAACTATTATATAGCTAAGTAGTTACTTTAAATCATTCTATAAACAATTTTTTTTTCTGATAGTTTTAAATACAGTGCATGTTTATTGAGAGCTGGTTAATTCCAATTAGAAAAATTATGACTGAGATATCAATAAGTCTTTTCATAAAAGTCCATTTGTTTGCAAACGCTTCGTTATTTGTCTCGACAAGTCGAGACAAAAATCATCCTTTTAGGAATGGATTCATCAATATAGTTGTGTGGTAATTCATTTTCCTACCTCAAGATTTTCAACACCATTAGCAATATATGGTTTGCCCGTTATACGAGATTTTCAAATTTTTATTGTATATTTGTACTACGTATTTTTATAACGGAAAACAGAAATGACAGAAATACAATTATACGAAGCATTAAGTCCGAAACTTGGAAAGGATGAAACGCAGGTGCTTGTGAATTATATTCATGCCAGATATGATAATAAATTTGACCAAAGTAAAGACATACTGGCAACAAAAGAGGATTTACTCAATCTGCGCAATGAATTACAAGATACGATAAATAATTTGCATGTTACTTTTGAAAGAGAAAACAGTAAATTGCGCAATGAATTTAAGGAAGAAAACAGTAAGTTACGCAATGAATTGCAAGATAATATAAATAACCTGCAAAGTTATTTCGAAAAAGAAAACAGTAAATTACGCAATGAATTTAAGGAAGATACTAACAAATTAAGACTGGAAATGAAAGAAAGCGAGAAAAAACTTTCAAAAGAAATTCAAAAATCGCGTGCTGATATGATAAAATGGATGTTCATTTTTATTATTGGACAACTTGCTGCCATTATAGGCATATTAAAATTTTTAGTGATAAAATAACCTCCGGTAGAAAATTGGCCTTCGACTAAATCAATTTAAATCCGGCATGCAACTCTGATATTGATTTTTAGCCAACCTAAGGGCTTGATGCCAAATAACCTGTACAGAATAAACGATGTTATTTCTTTTCAAGCCCTTCGCTTTTTGACAGGAATATTTTTCGATTGATAGGGGGGGATTTTCCAGATTAACAGACTATACAATACCAGTTTAAAAAGATTTTCAAATTTTTATTGTATATTTGTACTACGTATTTTTATAACGGAAAATAGAAATGACAGAAATACAATTATACGAAGCATTAAGTCCGAAACTTGGAAAGGATGAAACGCAGGTGCTTGTGAATTATATTCATGCCAGATATGATAATAAATTTGACCAAAGTAAAGACATACTGGCAACAAAAGAGGATTTACTCAATCTGCGCAATGAATTACAAGATACGATAAATAATTTGCATGTTACTTTTGAAAGAGAAAACAGTAAATTGCGCAATGAATTTAAGGAAGAAAACAGTAAGTTACGCAATGAATTGCAAGATAATATAAATAACCTGCAAAGTTATTTCGAAAAAGAAAACAGTAAATTACGCAATGAATTTAAGGAAGAAAACAGTAAGTTGCGCAATGAATTTAAGGAAGATA
>CAZVTW010000182.1:0-10364 GCA_964629805.1 uncultured Bacteroidales bacterium
AAATGTTCAGTTTGTTTTTTTTCATCGTCTCAGTGTTGATTTTTAATTCTGACTGGCTAAAGCAATTGCAGTTCCGGCGTTTTCTGTTTGGTCTATATCCTGATCTGCTTGCACGGCAAGAGGTGAGAACCAGGATAAAAAGAAAGAGCAGAACAGTAATCTGCCTCTTTGACAGAAATTTATAACGTTTATATTTCGTGATAATATTCATAAGCCTTATTCTTATCAGTCTAATAACGTAACCAATTGTTGTTTATTTGGTTTTCCTAAGCCGGAAAAGCTGGAAAAACCGGAATAGATAATCTTTTTTTTTACAGTACCTGTTCCACTTAATCGAAAACCATGAAACCACTTTATGAATAAACCAAAACTGATGGCTTGCTTGCATCCGACAGTGTCAAAAATAAATCATACTAAAAAATAGCATGATTTGATTTGCCAAAGTATTTAACGCTTGCTTTTTGTGGACAAACAGTAAATTTTATTTTAATATAAGTCGGATTTCTGTCATCAGGGATTATATCCTGATTGATTGAGAATTTTTTGATAATTTGAATCTTCCATAAGTTCTTTCAAACTGATATCTTCATTATTCTGCATATAAGCGCCAATTATCTGTCTTCCGATAAAACATCCTGTTCTTGGAGCTGAATTATTTGAGAAGGTCGTTGTAAAAGGGGCATCTTCTATATACCTGCTTATATTGGATTTGTTAGTTGAAAAGAGCAGATTTTGTTCGATAAAATAACTCCATATCTTATCTTCATTTTTTTTTGCCCAGTAAAGTTGCCCCGGGTCATAAGCATGAATGATAGTATCGTTTAAATCAGGAAAAAGTGCATCCAGACAATATAATATTTTTCCATGATAAATCATTTGACTGAGCAGGTTGTCTATTGAATCATTATAGGTGTATTCTGTCATTAACCATGCTTTTACGCAATCTGTGGCGATGTAATCCTTTGTCATCTTGTCTATCTTATATTGCGGCAGGTTTAGTCTTTTATATAATAGATAATCCGGCCCTAAATATTTATCCAGGGCAATAGCAATAGCCGAATCTGTGACCACCATGGATTCATTATATCCTGTAATGCAGGTATATATTTCAGGGATGATTTTTTTTGGGAAATAATATTTGTAGTGTTTGAAAGCGTGTTCCAGAGTATTTTCAAGCCATGAAAGGTCGTGATATTTCTTTTTTATCTCATGATATGCGCTTAAAATCCGATAATCAGTTCTGAATTTTTTTAAAAAATCAGGATAAGCCAGGCTTTTTTTTTCCTGAAAAAGATAGTTTTTATTGAAAATAGAAAAAAAATTGCCATATTTGTATTCAAGTTCCTTTAAATCAGAATGTAATGTTGAAGAGTCAATTGTAAACAAGTCTTTTTCAAATCGTTTGATCTGAATATCCACTTTAATATTGTCAACATTTACCTGAAAGGGATCTTTTGAGCAGGATAGTATAAAATAACTTATAATAAATAGTGTTGATAATTGTAACTTTTTCATTATATTTACTTTTGATATTAATTTTTTTAAACAATTGTTAATAAAAAACGTTTTTTTTTACAAATCTTTTAACAAAATAAGAAAATATTCATTTATTATTTCATATTTTTGTTATGTTATTTATTTTTGGGTGTTTGACAAAAAATATTCAATTAAACAATGATAGATAAAAACGAAAAATTAGAAGAATTTTTTGAAAAATCATCGGTCTTTAGTACCTTAAGCAAAGACGACAGATTAACCCTTCTGGAAGACCATGTTTTTTTAAAATACAAAAAAGGCGATATTCTTTATAAAGAAGGTGAAAAACCAATGGGTTTATTCTGTATTACCGATGGTAAGGTAAAAGTGTTTAAAGAAGGTGTTGGCGGACGCGATCAGATTGTTCGTATGGCAAAACCATTTGGATTTGTCGGTTTTAGAGCCTTATTTGCCGATGAGAATTTTTCTTCTTCCGCGGTTGCCATCGAAGAAAGCGCTGCTTTCATTATTGACAAATACCAGCTTGTCAAAGTATTACAGGGGAACAGCCAATTGGCTCTTAACTTTTTGAAATTCATCTCTGTTGAGCTTGGTTTCGCTAACAACAGAACTGTCACTTTGACTCAAAAACATATCCGAGGCAGACTGGCTGAATCTCTTCTGTTCCTGAAAGATACATACGGATACGCTGAAGACGGGGCTACAATTAAAGTGTATCTTTCGAGAGAAGATATAGCTAATCTTTCGAATATGACCACCTCTAATGCCATCAGAACATTATCAACATTTAATGCCGAAAAGGTCATCAGTATTGATGGACGCAAACTAAAAATTCTTGACCTCAGGCGTTTAGAACGTATTAGTGAAATGGGATAGCAAGTTAGGTGACCTTGTTGTTTTCCTTGTGTGACGAACTGTTGTGTTTTTTTGACGATAAATAATGAATTATCATTTGCTGATTCTCAAAGTTGTTACTTGATAATTTCCTTCTTTTTTTGGCTATCATAAATACATACAGAAGAAATATGTCTCTTCCGAAAAAAATTTTGGAAGATTTTTTATTCAGAATACGCCATATTTTTTATTTTGTTTATAATAATCAAATCAATGAAATCCTCCTTTATCCCGAATTTCCATCCAAACGTACCATCATATGGAAAATGATGAAAAACTTAAAATATAACATTACGAATAATATTCATCGTTCATATGCTGAAATTGCTATTTCATGGGAAAACGTCACATCTAAAACAATACCTCCTGAGCTTGAATTCAATAAAAATCTTAATTCAGTATTGAATATTAACTGTTTAGATATAAGTAAAATAAATGTCGATAAGATTTTTTCAGAAGTTTTCGGATATGGGACACTTGTCGATCCTCTTCGATTCCAGGGTTTTTGTGTGAGAAAAAGCAATGTCAATGCAAAACATGACGGTCAACTCATACAATGTCCCATTTCAAAAGAAGATTATCAAAATGAGTTTGTTTACCAAATTATTATTAATAATAAAAAAGACAGCTCTTATGTTGAGGATATACGTGTTCCTGTCATAGGTAAAGATATACCTTTCGTTTACCTAAAATACAGGCCTGTTAATGAACGATTTAGTAATACCAATGCAATAACTTATATGAAAGAAGCTAAAGATTTTCTTACTCAGGAGGAACTGAGCAAGATTTTTTCCTTCTCTGAAAAAATCGGATTTGATTACGGAGAACTTGATGTGTTAAGAAATCGGGATGATAAGAAAATATATATTGTTGATGTGAATTTTACACCCTGGGGACCACCAAATCATTTAAGTAAGAAGGACCGCAATAAAGCGCAAAAAATTTTGGCTGAAGCCTTTTATAAACAATTTATGAGCTGACTCATTTATTAAAAAAAAGGAGTCGTAATTATTTAAGTGTATAATTTAACCAAAAACTTCCGATCGTAGGAAGGAATTTCATACCATGTTACTAAATAGTTCTCATGATTTTTGGCATCAAATACCGATACAGATAACAAATTGATTTTATGACTCATACAAATTTGTTATAAAGTAGTTACAAGTTGTCTACTATATTTTCATGATAAATGCGGCCACTTCATTTGGAGCAATCTCCCTGATACAACTGCAATCTTCTGATTTTTTGCATGCATCGCATTCTTTTTCTTTTACAAAAACGGTAGCATTTTTTCCCAATGGTCCCCATCTACCGGGATGCATGGGCCTAATCGGAGGATAAATGCCAATAGCGTGCTTACCCAGCGCTGCCGCTATGTGTAATGGTCCTGTACTGGCCGCAACAAGTATGTCACAAAGGTTGATAAATGATATCAATTCAGCCAGTGTCATTTTGCCTGTTAAATCATGAACCCTGTCATGAAATTTCCTGAGAAAATCGCTGATAAGGTGTCCTTCATCTCTTGTCCCGGTAATGAAAATGTTATATTTATCAGACGGAAGCAATTCTATTAATGTTGAAAAATTTGATAATCCCCATTCTCTTGCACTACCCTTAGACTTCGGATGCAGAATGATGTTCTTTTTTTTATCATCTGGTAATTTTAACACATGCTCCGGAGGTTGTGGAATTTTTTCCATTCCAAAATATAATGGTAATTCATTCAGGAAAGGTACCACAGTTATACCAAAAGGCTTTAACAATTTAAAATTAAGCTGTGCTTCATGAAGGTCTGACTGAGAACGGCTGAAGGATACCTTTTTATTACAGGTGAACATATGGAAAATACGATGGCTTGTGCCAACCCGGACCGGAATCCCTGCTTTTTTTGCAAATTGTGCAATTGACTTATTTGGGAAAACATGGATGATGGCATCTGCCCGCTGATTTTTAAAATATTGTATGATCTCATTTTTGTCTCGTTGAGAAATATCTGTCCAGTCTACAAATGAATCAATATATTTGCATACCTTGATAATTGGTTCAGTATATGTTTGTCCCAGAAATATTAAATGAAGTGAGGGGTGATGTTTTTTTAGATACCCGGCAAGTGGCAAAGTGAGAATGACATCTCCGATGCTGTCTGTACGGCTTATGATTATTTTATTGAATTGATGAAGGATTATTGAAGCCATCTTTTATTGATCAATATTATCATGTCGTAAAATCCATAATTTTATGTACCTGGTAAATAATGCATAAAACGCCAAAAAAGAAACAGTTAATCCAGGTACACCATCACGAAAACCTCCTTGTATGATGTAATGTTTGAAAAAACGGAATCCCGGTTTGATGAAGTAGTGGTAACAAGTGATTTTTTTTACTCTTTTGTCATAATCTTTTGCCTGCCACCAACTGTAACGGTTAACTTTTGAGACATATTCATCAAATCCCGGGTATGTATTATGCCTGAGTTTTGAATGTAAAACACCAACAGTTCCATCAGCAATAATCTCAGCATGGACATGTTTTTCTTCATACCGGCATTTACTCTTTCTGAAAAGACGGATAACTTTGTCCCTGTTCCAGCCTCCGTGTTTTAAGTGTTCTCCCATAAAATAATTGTCACGATATATCCAATATGCTACATGCTCTGTCTCGTTCGTTCCGGATAACAGATTTTTTATTTCATCTTTCAGTTCGGGTGTTACGCGCTCATCCGCGTCAACAAGGAGTATCCATTCATTTGTGGCCTGGGGAATTGCCCAGTTTTTTTGAGCAGCTGAATTATTATATTCGTGTTGGATAACAATATCCGTATATTTTTTTGCTATTTCAACTGTCATGTCCTCGCTGTACGAATCAACCACCATGATTTCGTCTGCAAATGACACTGATTGTAAGACTTCATCTATATTTTTTTCCTCGTTCCCGGTTGGGATTATCGCTGTAAGTTTTTGCATCAGGTTTTGATGTTTAAAAAATTCTGACAAATATATCAAATTATGGCTGATTTAGCCGAATGATTTTTTTTTCTTATAATTGCATCATTATTTTTTATTTTCTATGGGATACCTCAAACATAGAGTAGGGCGCTTTGCTTCTTTTTTCAAAAGATCGCTTCCTGATTTCATGATAATCGGAGCTCAAAAATCCGGAACAACTTCTCTGTACAGCTATATGGCACAACATCCACAGATATTACCTGCTTTCCGTAAAGAAATCCATTATTTTGATACAAAATTTTACAGGGGCCTGGCATGGTACAGGTCCAACTTCCCTTTCAAAAATGAACTTGAAAATAGTATCACCGGGGAAGCTTCTCCGGCATATTTGTTTCATGTCAATGTTCCTGAAAGAATATATAAACTGTTACCTGATTGCAAATTTATTATCATTTTGCGTAATCCTGCCGACAGGGCTATTTCTCATTATTATCATTATAAACGCAACGGTAAAGAAAATTTGCCTATACAACAGGCATTTGATTATGAAGAAGACCGTATTTCAGAAGCCAGGAAAAGGCTTAAGCGTAAATCCCCGTTCGGCATGTATAAAAATAGCATGCAATACAGGCGTTATTCATACCTGGCGCGGGGAAGATATATTGAGCAAATCGAACCCTACTTAAGATTGTTTAAAACAGGTCAGTTTTATATCCAGTCATCTGAATATTTTTTCGGGAATCCATACGCTGTTCTGAATGAAATTTTCCGGTTTCTTGAAATTGATACCAATTTTCAGCCTTCCGATCTAACACCCAAAAAGATGGCAAGCTATCCTGATGTTAACAATGATTTTTATGAGCGATTGAAAAATTATTATACTCCTTATAATGAACAGCTTTATGAGCGTCTCGGGAGAAGATTTGACTGGTAGGGTAACTAATGTTGTTGATGCCTGGATGATAGTCCTTTCAGGAACAGAGCCGGGAGAAAAGAAGTTCCATGTTTTCACATTGAGTTGTGTGAGAAAATTTTTGCTGTAATCCTTTTTGATATTTTTCCACCGGAATTGGATTTTTCCTGATATCATGAATGGCACTGATGAATTCCTTTTTGTCTCCGGGGGTATAAAGATAACCGTATTTCCCATAACCTAATAGCTCAGGTGTCCCTCCTGTGTTTGTTCCGATAATTTGCACTCCTGATACAAGCGCTTCAACGGTAACCATACCGTAGGTTTCCCTTATGGATGACATAACAAAGCAATCTATCGCTTTAAAAAATGCTGATGTTTCCCGGATAAAACCAGGGAAACTTACATGGTTATCAAGATGATATTTTGAGATAAGTCTTTGTATTTGGTCGTAATATTCAATGCCTTCCCTCCCGGATGTTGGTTCGCCTGCCAGTACTAAATGGATAGAATTGTCCGCTTTAATAAGTTCTTCTAAACACTCAATGACGAAATCCTGCCCTTTTTTAGGTGAAAATCTCCCTAAAATGCCCACCAAACAAGCATTTTCTGGTAAATTGAATAATTTACAGGCTTCATGTTTTCTCATGTCCTTTTTTGGAAGAGTTTTATCAAGTTCAGTACCTAATGGAATGATATGAATTTTCCGGGCAGGAATTCTTGTATTTTTTTTAACCTGTTCCGATAATACATTGAGGGGTGTAATCCAGGTATCAATAAAAGAAAAGCGGATTGTATGAATGATATCTCTTTTTGAAACTTTAAATTGCATGGCCTGGTGATAAATAAGACGAAATCTGTTTCCGGAGAAAAATTTGGCAAAGGCAAGGGCGCTTAAGTCACGAGCGTCGCGATATAAAACAATCTCAGTTTTGGCTTTTTTTAACTTCTTTGAGATAGAATAACCGTTTTTTAGAGCGAAATATTTTCCGGGACGTTGAATAAACGCTATTTTATCAATGCCCTGCTGCACTGAATAGCTATGAATTGATGAATTTTCAACACAAAAAAGCGAAACCTGGTGGCCTCTTTCCTGCATCCATCCTGCCATACGGACAATATTCATTTCTAATCCGCCAAAACTCAGCGAGGAACAAAAAAACACCATGTTATATGTTCTTTTTACACCCATACTGCAAAAATATTTTTATTGCGGTGATGAATTTCTTTGTGTATATATTCCCTAATCTTGTAGCTATTTTTTCTGAAGTTCATAGAATCTTTTATACTGCCCCTGTTTTGCAAGCAATTCGTGGTGTTTGCCCCGTTCAACAATTTCACCTTCATTAAGCACAATTATTTCATCTGCATTGACAATCGTTGACAGGCGGTGCGCAATAACAACGGATGTCCGGTTTGTCATAAGTCTGTTAAGCGCCTCCTGAACAAGTTTTTCAGATTCAGTATCGAGCGCTGAGGTGGCCTCATCCAGTATTAACACCGGCGGGTTTTTTAATATAGCTCTGGCAATGCTTAATCGCTGTCTTTGGCCGCCTGACAATTTACTGCCCCTATCCCCGATTATCGTATCATATTGTTCGGAGGTTTCCATGATAAAACCATGTGCGTTGGCTATTTTTGCAGCTTCCACAACTTCTTCATATTCAACATTTTCTTCTACACCAAATGCAATATTGTTAAAAACTGTATCATTAAATAATATTGGCTCCTGGTTCACTACGCCGTAAAGATGGCGCAGAGATTTTATCTGTAAATCTTTTACATTATAGCCATCTACCAACAATTCACCTTTTACAACATCATAAAAACGCGGTATCAAATCAACCATCGTGGATTTTCCTGAACCTGATTCTCCAACCAAAGCTATTGTTTTGCCTTTTGAAATTGTCAGATTAATCTTTCTGAGCACATAAGGCACATCATATTTGAAATATACATCATTAAACCGGATTGAATCATGAAAATCTGTTGCCTTTTTGGCATCTTTCTTTTCAACGATATTGCTTTTCGTGCTCAGCACTTCGTTTATCCTGTCAATAGAAGCTGCTCCGCGACGGATATTATAAAAAGCAGAGGAAAATGATTTGGCCGGCGATATTATTTGCGAAAAAAATACAATAAATCCTATGAATGTTTCGGGTTTAAGACTTGAATTCCCTGAAAAAATCAATTGAGTACCAAAAATGATGATAAAAACCATAACAACAGTGCTTAAAAATTCACTGGTCGGAGAACCCAGGTCTTTCCTGCGTAGTACCCGGTTAATTAATTTTACATAGTCGTTGTTTATTTTTTTGAATTTTAATTCCGATTTTTTTTCTGCATTAAATGCTTTGATGATTCGCATGCCGGTGAGGGTCTCCTCAATGGTTGAAATAATCATTCCCATTTTGGCCTGGCCCGAATGGGCAAATTTTTTCAGTTTCCTGCCAATCCAGCCAATGATAATCCCCGATAACGGTAGTAAAACAAAAACAAATAGTGAAAGTTGCGGACTGGTATAAAAAAGCGCCCCGAGGAAAAAGATGATTTTGATCGGGTCACGTATCACAATAACAAGTGATGCAGTGACAGACCACTCTATTTCCTGCAGGTCTGATGTCATCCGCGTGATCAAATCACCTTTGCGTTTGTTGGTAAAATATGATAAGGGAAGGTCTATAATTTTGTGATACATTTCATTCCTCAAATCCCTGATAATCCCGTTACGGATAGGCGCCATTGAGTAATGCCCGAGATAAGTAAACAAATTTCGAAACAGGGATGTGATAATGATTACTACACACAAAAACATCGTGGCCTGTATTTCCCCTTCCTGGCGTATGATGTCGGATAAAATATAAGAAAAATAATCCAGCAGACTACTAATGTCATTTATTGCCCCGGGTGGTGTTTCTATCGATGGTGTTTTGTTAAAAAGTATTTGCAGAAAGGGGATGACCAAACCCAGCACCGAAATTGAAAAAAGCGTTCCTAAAATATTATAGAAAAGTACAAGGATAACTTTGAAGCTATAAGGTTTGATATAGGAGTATATTTTGAGAAATTTTTTGAACATATTGTTTTTAAGGTTTTTTTACAAGTTATTTTTTCTCAGCTGTTAAGCCGGGCGGCACTCTCTGAATGACTTATCCTGATGCCCCACAAATAAAGGGCGTAAAAGTAAACAAAAAATGTTAATCCTGCCTGTGTTTCCAGAGTATCTTCGTTAATCATTGATAAAACAGCTATCAGGAAAAAAATCATGAATAAATTGTTTGCATATTTTTTTTCATAGTAGGGTGGCAAAAATAATGCAAATAAAATCAAGCTTCCCCCAACAATACCAAATGTTATGAAAAATGTAAGATATTGATTATGGGCCCTTCGTCTGAATTTTTCATCCAGTTTTGAACCTGAGTCTTGGTAACTCTGCATCAAATCTTTATGTATATCACCTGTACCAACACCAAAAAAAGGATGTTTTTTAAATAGTCTCAGCCCGTTTTTCACAAATTCAATCCGTTGCGTTATAGAATGACCACTTGGATTGCCTCCTTTAAAGTAGACATCTAATTCCCATATGCTTTGATAGATACGTGGGTATATACCGAATCTGTTTTTGTAAATATAATTGCTGTAACCATTTTCTATCATTGTAACATCTTCTTCACTCAGTTTTCTGACCCCCTCTGCGTCTTTTCGAAATCCTTTGGATGTCAGATACCTGATAAGTGTAAATCTGATTTCATGTTTCTTTTTATCTAATCCGTCAAAATCAAATGTGCTTCTTTTATTCCAGGCTTTTCTCAACTCCTTTTCACAAATATACAAACCTACATAATGACCATTCTCAAGATGGTTATTAGATACATGATGTGTGTACCTGTTTCCCATAGCGGTTTTTTTGTCAAGATTTTGTATGTTCACCGGTGGAACATCATAAAAATGTATTACCACTGATACAATATATATTATAGGTAAAAAAATGATGGCAATTAATGATGAAGTGAATATTCTTTTGAGATTCCTGTGTTTTACCTCATGTATTGTGCGAAGCAAAAAGTAAAACGACATAAAAAATAACACAACAATACCGGTAAGTGACCTGAGGA
>CAZVTW010000183.1:0-10327 GCA_964629805.1 uncultured Bacteroidales bacterium
ATTGTTTTTTCATCTTTAAAATTAAATGCTAAAGCTTTTATTTTGCGATAATCGGTTTTTACGTTGTTATCAAGAATTTGTCCGGGATAATTTCTGTTTTCCTGATAGTTCTGAAGGAAATATAAAAACATATCGGAGTTAAACATTTTTTTATTTGCGTCTTCAGAAAATAAATACCCGTTATAATAAAAATGCAGGTCTTGTATTAAAATTTCCAATTCTGTATTTGAAATACCTGTGGATTGGAGAATATTACGAACCTCTTCATGTGTAAAACCCAGCATCTCATTAAATTTATTCTTTGTGGTTATATTTGTGGTTATATTAAAACCACTTGCCAAATCGTCGAGCATAATAGGACTCACACCTGTTAGAAAAACACGGCAATTACATGTTTTTGCAAGTTTTTTAAGGGTTTTATAAAAAGTTCGTACATACCCTTCCGATTTAATTATTTTCTCATAAACAGATTCCTGTTGGGTATCATTTGGGTCGACAGGTTTTATTAAATCATTTGCAAAATTATCATATTCATCTATTAGAATATACATTTTTAAATTCGATTCTGACAATTTGCTTGTTAGGTAATTCAGCGCTATATCAGCTTTTCGGCGGTCATGGGGAAGTTCGTGAAAAGAAAGATATTTTGCATATTTTGCAATAAATGCGTTTATTGTATCTACAATGTATTTATCAAAGCTTTCGTAAAAGCGTTCTTCGCCCTGGTTTGTTACTAAACCTGAAAAATCGAAACTTAAAATCAGATAGCTGTTTTTTTCATCTGTTGGAGTTTTGCCAACATATAAATTGCCAAACAAATCATTAAATCTGCTTTCAAGCTTAACATCATAATAGCATTCGAGCATGGATAGAAACAGACTTTTCCCAAATCGGCGGGGACGGATAAAAAAAATATAATCGGCTTCCTGTTCTAATAATGCAATATATTGAGTTTTGTCAATATATAATAATGTTTTTGAACGCAATTTTTCGAAATTCGCCTCTCCGTAAGGTATTTTTAGTCTTTTCATTCTTTGGGTTTAAAAATAATTATCCTTACAAAGATAACAAAATTATTAAGATGGTCTTTTTGTTTAAATACATGGAAAAGCATAAAACCACAGAAAAGGAAAGTATAAGAGAGGGCTTAAAATGAAATAACCTGAACATTTTTATATGGTAAAGTTTATTTCCTATCAACCTCATAGAGGCAAATTCACTGACAACGACCAGTATCAGCCAGCTCCAATTTACCGTTGTTGAAACAGGGCACATTATTCATTAGGGACCTTGGGGGAAGAAAATAAACGAATTATCGGTATAATAGCACCCGGCAGATTACCCTATCTAATCAAATCGTAACATTTTCACCCCTTTTTCGTAATATTTTTACCTATGACTGAATTTTTTTATACCGTTTATCAAAAATATTTCATACCCCTGTTTTTTCAACCTTATGTATTTTTGTATATAAAACAGACAATGAAATATTATGGACAGTTAAATGAAAAAAAAGATAATAATGTTTATGGTAATTGAGTTTCTGCTGTTTCTAATCCTGATTTTTTTTATCGGTGTTTTGTTATTTCGGTTTTAACTCAAATCCAATCAACTTAATTGACCTGCTGACTAAACATAAATATTTTTTTATAATGAATAAAACTATTAAACATGAAGAGAAAACTTATACCAAAAAAAATCCCCTTTTTTAAAAGTACAGGGGTACACTTATTAATTTTAATTTTCTTGCTATCTCCTGGCATGATGGCCCAGAATCAGGATAACAATAAAATAGTAAGTGGAAAAGTAACAGATAAAGCCAATGATTATCCTTTACCTGGGGTAAACATATATATTAAAGGGACCAGTGAGGGTACTATCTCCGATTTGGACGGCAATTATGAACTGAATGTACCTGCCGGAGATGTCACACTTGTATTCTCTTTTATTGGCTACAAGCAACAGGAAGTTGTGGTAAGAGACCAGTCTGTAATAAATATTTCATTAGAAGAACAGGTGAAAGGACTTGAAGAGGTTGTGGTGGTTGGATACGGTTCATTAAAAAAACGTGATATTGTAGGATCTGTATCAACTGTTGACAGTGAGGACCTCAAGAATGGTGCAAATTCTGCTTCCTTTGTTGATTTTCTTCAGGGCAAGGCAGCAGGCTTGTCTATTCAATCAACAAGTGGTGTGCCGGGGGCGCAGTCAAATATCAAAATAAGGGGCTTAAATTCATTACATGCAGGAACAGAACCATTATGGATAATAGATGGTGTACCAGTTTATAATTACGCAGGTGTAACTGAACACGGTACACAAAGCCAAAGTCCCATGTCCTTAATCAACCCGAATGATATAAAAAGTATACAAGTATTAAAAGACGCGAGTGCAACGGCTATATACGGTTCCCGGGGATCAAATGGTATTATATTGGTCACGACAAAATCCGGAGAAGGGGCTAAAGAAAGCGGTATTAATGTGAATTACTCAACAGGTATTTCAGAATTGTCACGTACTCCTGACGATATCGGATATTGTAATACCAGTGAATGGTTTTCTATCCTTGATGTAGCATCGGAAAATGAAGGTGACGGATTGTATAATCCGCAATATACATATAACAGAACTCCTTATGCAGAGGATTATTTAACCAGGGAACAGGCATTGGCTGTTAACACGGACTGGTTTGACCATATATTGCAAAACGGTTCTTATCATGAAGTCAATTTTTCCAGTACAAGTGCATTTGATAAAGGAAACATATATTTATCAGGGAATTACAGGAAAGATAACAGCGTTATTAAATATAGTTCATTAGAAAGGTTTTCCATGAGAGGGAACTTTAATTATAAAGCTACGAAAAACCTTAGACTGGGTTCAAAGATTAATCTTTCACACACGCGGAACAACAGAATGCGTAATAGCTCCATAGGAAGCAGTGAAGGTAATACAAGTGGAAATGCCGGCGGTTTTACAACTGCAGGACATAATGCCTTACCCTGGTATCCGGTGTACAATGATAGTAGTGAATACTATAATCCTTTGGTAAGCAATCCCGTAGCATTTGCCGATCCTGACAACAGGAAAGATTATCTTGGTTCTTACAGGGCTATTGGGTCGCTTAGTGCAGAATACAGCGTGCCATTTGTAAAGGGTTTGTCTGTGAAAACAGAAAATTCTTTCGATATTATCCAAAGTAATCAGACGAACTGGGTAAGCGAGGATGTGAGAGATTTAGGCTCGTTGGCACGCGAGGAAGCTGTGCTGTTACATGTTTTTAACTCCAATTTATATTCTACATTAAACAGGGAGTGGGGTAAACATTCTCTTGTTTTTACATTAGGTATGGAAGGCCAAAGAAATGGAGGTTACGAAAGAAGGATGGAAGGATGGGATATACAAGGCACCTACCAGGAGATGGGCAGTCCTCTCACTTTACAGGATATGTATGGAGGTATGGCGCAAGAGAGATATCTACTGTCATATTTTTCGAGGGTAAATTATAAATTCATGGACAAGTATATTCTTGGACTAAGTTTCCGCCGCGATGGTTCTTCTAAATTTCCGGAAGAGAAAAGATGGGGCAATTTTGCTGCACTTTCTTTAGGCTGGATACTTACCGAAGAAAAATTTATGTCGTTTTTGGGTGATATGACTTTTCTGAAATTACGCTCAAGTTTTGGGCAAACCGGTAATGAATCTATTCCTTCATACCTTTTTGTTCAAACATACAGATCGGATTACACTTATGGCAGCCAGGATATTATGGGCAGAGGAGGTACATTGCCTTCAAATATGGTGAGCGGTATGAGTTGGGAAAAAACAAGCTCATTTGATGGTGGTCTGGATTTTGGGTTCCTGAACAACCGTATTTCAGGTTCTGTTGCCTATTATTATAAAATGGTTGATAATCTACTTTTAAACACCCCTTTGCCAATTTCTACCGGTATAGATGGGGGTGTTTACAACTACAGCGCAAACCAGGCAATGGGTAACATTGGAAGACTGGATAATTCAGGATTTGAATTTGAGATTAGCTCGGTTAATATAAACAGGGGAGGTTTTAAATGGTCTACCATGTTTAACTTTGGTACCAATAAAAGTATAGTAAAGAGGCTGGATAACCAGGGAAATAATGTCATTGACGGATATAGAATAACCGCAGTGGGAAATAAAATTAATGAATGGTACATGGCACGGTTCGTGGACGTAGATTCGGCAACCGGGGTAGAAAGGATACTTGCCAGAGACCAGGAATATTATGATGAAACCGGAATTACAAGAAGCTTAAAATCATCTGACGGAAGTGATAGCCTTATATACGCGAGTCGGACTAACATCCAGGAAAACTATTTCAGGCATGACGGCAAAAATTCAACCCCGACTTTCTACGGTGGTATAACTAATAATATTGAATATAAAGGTTTTGACTTCAGCTTTTTCATTTCCTTCTCAGGGGGTAATTATATTTATGATTATAATGAGCAGGTAACATCCACAATATCACCCACGCGTGTACTTCGTAAAGATGTTCTGAATAATTACTGGGAAAAAGAAGGGGATATTGCTAAATACCCCAGGCCAAAATATGTGGAACCACATACTGTTGATGGACAGGAATATGACCTGGCCCGCACATGGTGCGGATATGATAAGTACCTTTATAAAGGTGATTACATGAAGCTGAAAAACATACAGCTTGGGTACAGTTTACCAACCTCTGTCCTGTCCAGACTCAGGGTAGAAAATTTGAGGATATATGCATCGGCTTCTAATTTGTTAACCATAACCGATTATAAAGGTTGGGACCCGGAAGGGGCAACACAGGTTTATGAAGCTGTCATACCCCAATTGAGGATGTATACGCTGGGGCTGGATTTAAGTTTTTAATAAATGATGTAATAGATTTTTATAATTTAAACAAGGATAAAAATGAAATACTGTAAAATAGTTTTATTAATACCGTTTATTTTATTATTAAGTAACGGTTGCAATGAAGAGGAATTCTTCGAGTTAAAGCATCCCCCGGAGTTTCCGTATCAAAATGTAACAGAACTTGAAAGATCAGTTATTGGTTTATACCATAAAACATTAACGAATCGTGATTGGGAAAATCCATGGGTTAACCACGTAATTTTAAGGGAGTCCATAGGTGACCACGTCGGGTTCGCAGATAATCCTGAATGGGACTATTGGCGAAATCTGGAAGATTGGACGAGATATACCTTTAGGGCATGGGTCTATTTTTACCAGGTAATCAACTCGGCAAATTTTACTTTAGACTACCTCAGGGATAATGATTTTAACCCGTATCCTGATATCAGCCAGGATGACAGGGAGTATAACCTGAACCGGATAATAGGAGAGTTGCACTTTATGCGTGGTTTTGCATATTATCATTTGGCATTAATGCATTGCTCTCCCTACGATCCAAACGGTGCAAATGACAATCCCGATATTCCCCTGCGCAGAAACTATTCTGAAAACGTTGATCAAGCAAGGGCACCACAAATTGGAACGACTGAAGAAATATATAATTTTATGATTAGTGATTTCGAAAAGGCAAAAGAATATTTGCCGGAGGAATACATCGAAGGCCTTATGCATCCGTCATACCAGGCAGGCAGAGCCAATAAATTCGCGGCTGCCGCCATGTTGGCAAGGGTTTATTTTCAGATGCACGAGTTTAAAAAGGCTGAAAAGGAATGTGATTTTATTATTGAAGAAAATGGCGGGCTATATGATCTGTCGGAAGATCCTATTGAAGCTTATAACAAAAGTTCCCTGGAAAGGGGGAAAGAGGTTATTATGTATGCGGCTTGCTACGACGATGTAGATGCTGCCAATCAGGGATTTTTCCATCTTACTGTGTTGAACCACAGGCATAACGGGGATTTTTGTACATGGGTGGAAACACACATGGCTGAGAATACCCTGAAACGGATAGGTTGGATGCCCGACCCCTTAGGTGACACCACTATTACCGGGGTGGCACGGCGAGACAAGCGTTTTCAACAACTCTTTGCTGTCAGAGAGCCTTACACACCGGCATTGTTACAAAAACCTGGCAGGTACTACGAAACAAGATCATATTTTGATTATAGAACTATTGTGGCCGATAAACTGGAAAGAGGGCCTGGTGAGAGGTATACGAATTATCCTATGATTAGGTTGGCTGAAATATACCTGACCCGTTCTGTTTGCCGGTTACTGGATGGAAACAAACAGGGTGCCGCTGATGATCTGAACGTGGTGCGACAAAGAGCCTGGGATGAAAATGTGGGTGGAGCTTTTCAGGCTGTATCTGCCAGCGAGATTACAGAAGAAATGATAAGTGATGAAAGGCTTATTGAGTTGTTTGCCGAAGGAGACCGTGTTCATTACCTCAAAGGTCTTATGAATGAAATACCACCGGGGGATCGCGTTGAAAGAGGACATACTGCATTGCCCTGGGATAGCCCGGATTTAATTTGGAGTATTCCAACCGAGGAAACACAATTAAATGAATCATATTAAAGTATTCTTTTATACAATCTTCGTTAGTTTTGCTTAATCATGACCTGGTTGAAATTTTAAACCATAGTTTTCTTGCTGTAAATGAGGATGTAGAATTTCAACTGCAAGATACAGTAGAAACTGATAAAGTCTGTCATATAAATTTTTAGTATATCAATTATTTTTTTTATACCATTAAAACAGTTAAATCATGAGAAAAAAGTACATTTTTAATTTAAGTTTAATAACGGTTTGCCTGGCGTTTCTGATAGCAAATTCTGTCAAAGCCCAGTCTCTGCCAACTTTATTGCCTGTTAGAGCTGTAACTACAGCAGAAACTGATGCAGCAAACCCTGATACCCTGGATGCCAATAATGCAGACATTCAGGTGTTAAAAACCGCTGATGGAAGCGGTGATCGTGAATCATACCTGAAGTTTAATATCAGTACTGTCAGGACTGAAAATTTGAGTTTTGTTTCTTTTAGGGCCACAGGAGGACAGCATAATGATGACAACCCCCTGATTACTCCATATATTATTGACATGTATGCTTGTCAGGAGACGGACTGGAGTCGTAACGATCTTACCTGGAATTCTGCACTGGGATTCACAATAGGTGAGCAACCTTTGGCCAGCGCAAACATCCAGGGCTTTGGTGCTTACGATTTTTATTCTGCTGCCCTCAGGGATTATATCATTGCCCAAAAAAATGATGGCGCTGATTATGTCGCTTTTAAAGTAGTGGCAAGAAATGTTCATGAATGGGATAGCTGGATTACCGGCTCCTGGTCTGGTGGTGCTTCAGAGCTCTATTTCTCGTATTCAGAACCGTATAAGGTACTTCCTTCTGTGACAACAGCCGAGACTGATGCTGCTAATCCTGAGGAAGTAGATGCTGTAGTGGACGATGCCAATGACGTACAAGTATTGAAAACTGCTGGTGGCAGTGCCGACAGGGAAGCGTATGTTAAGTTTGATGTCAGTGAAGTAAACCACGAGTACCTGAAGCACGCAGTGATTAGTTGTTATGGCGGTCAGCACAATGGTGACGAATCAATGATTGAAGCAAACTGGGTACAGGTATATGCTTGTAATGACACAAATTGGTCCAGGGAGAACCTTACCTGGAATATGGCCAGGGATTTCACCATTGGCGATGCTCCACTGGCTTATGCCAACATACAGGGTTTTGCCACTTATGAATTTAGTTCTCCTGCTATAGCTGATTATATTATTGAACAAAAAACTGCCGGAGCCAAATCCGTAGCTTTTAAGTTTGTTGCAAGAGATGAACATGCTTTTGATAGCTGGTTAAGCGGCGCCTGGGAAGGCATGAACCTTAGCTTGTATCAGGGTGACAGGAATTTTGATCCTGTTCAGGATTTGGAAACAGGCGATACGTATGCTGGCAGCCCTGCCCTTTCCGACACCGTGCCCAACGACATCATGGTACAGGCAACTGCCGATGGTGCAGGTGATATTGAAGGATACGTATCTTTTGATCTTTCAGGCACCTATTTGCCTGAAGATGAAGAACCGGGTTTGGTTTATGCCTCTATTGCATTCAGAGCCGGACAACATGTACCAGAGGGGCAGGACCCGTTGGATAAATTCACGGTAGGTCTTTATCCGGTGCAAAGCACGGATTGGACACAGGAAACCCTGGATTGGAACACGGCAGCCAATTTCCCTGCTTACCAGGCACCTGTTGCCACCGTCAATATATGGGGTTATGGTGATTACATCTTTTCCAGCGATGAACTGGCTGGATATATAAACTCCCAACTGGCTGATGGCAATACAACACTTGCATTTAAAATGGCTGCGCTTGATAACACCTCATGGGATGCATGGCTAAGTGGTGACTGGTATGGGATGCATCTTGATGTGGTTGATCCGGACAATGCGCTTCCTGCTGATACCGAAGCCCCTACTGTGCCAGGTAATTTAAAGGCTATTTCCGGTATTACAACCATTTCTCTTTCGTGGGAAAATTCAACTGATAACAGAGAAGTTGGCGGTTATAAAATATACTCCGGCGATACGATCCTGGCAATTGTAAATGCCGACAGAACAGGTTACATTGTGGAAGGGTTAAACCCGGAAAATGAATATTCATTTGACATCGTAGCATTTGACAGGGCAGGGAATGAATCGGATAAAGCTTCTGTAAGCGTTGAAACTGTTAAAAATGCTTTTGATATTACAATAGACGGGGAAGTAGATGAAGACTGGGACAATTTCACCCTTTGGGAAATAGACAACCTGCTTGGACCAGATTTCCTTGAACCCGGCTCAAAATTTGATGCGAGCGGGGAATTCAGACTGGCCTGGTCTCCTGACGGTTTGTATATGTATGTAGAAGTGTTTGATAATGAAATTAATACAGATGATTACGGAAGCGCCGGATATCAAACCGACCATCTGGAAGTCGATATTGACCCGGGAAACAATAAAACAGTACAAAGTTTTGAAGACGGACAAATGCAATTCAGCTTTTATCCTACTGAAGAAGGAAATATCGGACTGTGGTTAAACGGGGCTGATAATACAGGCCAGGACCCATCTTTAGTAGAATTTGCGCATGTTAAAAAAGCTACATCATATGTTTTTGAAGCCATGTTTCCATGGAGTGCATTGGGTGTTGTTGTGCCTCCGGAGATGAACGATTCGATAGGGTTTGAGATTACTATTTCTGATAATGATGCTGGTGAGCAGATGGATGGCAGAGAAAGTGTATTGGCATGGTATCACGAAGGAGACTATAATACGTGGAACGACCCTTCTATCTGGGGAACCCTATACCTGCAAAATGACGGAAAACTAAGTACTGTGGGAGCCGGAAGTTCCGGAATTGATGATACACCGCCTGAGCTGGTTGAAAATATCCAATTCACCCTGGACTGCAATGATGTTTCATTATCATGGGATCAAACTTCTGACAATGTTGGTATTAGTAAATACTATATCCTGGATGTAGATGCTAACAAAATTGATTCAACTGATGCTACAGTGACCGAATACAAAGTTATGGATTTAGCTCCGGGAACTTATTATTATACCGTCACGGCTGGTGATTCAAGCGGAAACGAATCAGCAATTAATTACGATGAGATTAAAGAAGTAACTGTTACCGAAACTGATTGTGCTGTTGGGATTGAAAATGAGTTAATGGGAAATGCTATAACATTATATCCAAATCCTGTTAAAGAAATGTTATTCATAGAAAGTACAAGTGCGCTGAATACAATTTCCGTGTTTAATCTGACGGGCAGGAAGGTATTGGTATCAAAAATAAATGCAATGAGAGCAACTATCGATATGTCCGCTTTGAGCCCGGGAGTTTATTTTATAAGGCTCTTGCAAACAGACGGGAAGGTATATATTAAAAAAGTTTTGAAATAGTAGTTTGTTTTTTTCATAGTTTAGTTTTAGTTAGTAATTAGTTAGTGAGTAAAATCCCGGGCTTTAGAATGGCCCGGGTTTTACTACTATCCGGTTGATATATTTTTTCAAATATGTAAATGAATTTATGTCCTGAGAACGATCAAATTTTTAAACCAGGTATATGTCTTAAAGGATCACGATTCCGGAGAAGTCGAATTGAAGTAATTTTTTCTATATAGTGCCTCTAAGCTACATTTAAAATATTTAAAAACAGGAATTTACACTTTATTAGTGTATGTGAGAAAACGTTAAGATCAAGCCTGCTCCCGTACATGAAATGTCGGAGGCTTTTTATCTCGACTCAGCCGGGACAAAGTAACGCAGAACTTAGCGAAGCGATCTCATGCCTGCCCTCGATATAATCGGGGCCTGCCCTCGATA
>CAZVTW010000184.1:0-10320 GCA_964629805.1 uncultured Bacteroidales bacterium
GAGTGGATTTTAAATAGTGCAATGAATCGTTTCCAACTTAATTTTAAAAGAAATGTTGGGCCAACTTCAGAAAGTATCAGAAAATGTGAGCCAAAATCTTTAGATGAATGGCGAGAGTATTATTTCAAAAATGTTCGTTCAAAAGAACATATTGAAGAGCTTGGCAAGAAGCTCTACATAAAAATCACTGAAGTAATTCAAGCAGAAGTAGAACTAATAAATGAAAAGGATTGCATAGATTATATTTTTAATATGGTAATCGATAGAACATATGATGGATATGTTACTGAAATTAAAACAATTTATGGACAGCTTCAACAAGAATTAAATTATAATATCGAACCTGCACCAGATGAATGGGATAGACTATACAATGTAGATTTTTTTATAAAAATTAACAGCAATTATATAGGTATTCAGATAAAACCTATTAATCAAGGCATACAACTATCTCAAATCTTTAAAGAAAAAGGATTACAAGAAGAATCTCACAGTAAGTTTTTGAAAGAATTTGGCGGAGAAGTTTTTTATTTATTTTCTGCACGCACAGACGGAAAAAAGGTTATAATGAACCCAGAAGTAATAGATAAAATAAGAGAAGAGATAAGCAGACTTGAAAATTAGCCCAGCGCCCAACAAGGCATAAAACCCAATAGCTGCGGGTGTTTCATAGGATACTTATGAAGTGAAATGAAATTTTTGTACTTTTATGAAACGACAGTGGAAGCGGCTACTGGGTTTATGCCCGAACGTTGAACGGAACCGGGCTGTTTTTGGCGGGACAATATGGGGATTGCTTTACTTTTTTCGGGTTGGTTTAAAAAAATGTCTGGTTGGCTATACCAGGAAAACCGAAAAATTGTTGGTCTGGTCGTTTGTTTATGATTCAAATTTAAGCTATCTCACCAGTTTTTTACGAAAATAGTTGTTTTTTCTTACTATCAGGACATAAAAATGCCCTGTTGGCCTGTCAAGCGAAAAAAAATCAATTAACAATCATAAAATCACTGACAATGCCCGGGCAGTTGAGTTTTTTTAGATACAGAATCGGAACTAGATTGATTAAGTAGGATTTTTCTCCCTGATTATCCTGCCCTTCCACTCATGCCTTCTCCTCAATCTTTTAATAATGGAAAAAAAAGCTATACTGATGAATAGAGTCTGCCGGGGAATGATGTAAATAATGTTACGAATAACAGGTTGATGACTTGAAATGCTAAAAAAAATATTAAGCAGCAGAGACAACAAAACATAAAGCAACCCGGGTAAAAAGCCCATAGACAGGTATACAGGAATGAATCCTGCGGTTGTTATCAATAGGAAAATGATCAAAAATATGATACTGTTGCCAAAAAATGCGGTCATGCTGCGGGATAATCCGTTAAAAGCATCCCGGAATCCTTTATACATCCGGCAAAAAAGTTGATTATTTCCAACAATGGTATCAGTTTTAAATCCGGCCTGTTTGATGTGCCTGCTGATTTGTATATCCTCAACCATCGTATCCTTCACTTGTTCATGCCAAAGATTTTTTTTATATATTTCCGAATCGAATAACATAAACTGACCATTGGCAGCAGACAGTGAGGGGTTACGTGCAAGCCTGATTAATGGCAGAGGCAGCAGGGTGAGTAATATCCAGTTCATAATGGGGACAATAAGCTTTTCTCCTGTTGTAATCATTTGCTGTTTGGGAAAAATAGACAGCAGGGCCAGCTTTTTATGCTTTAAGTACCAAATGGTTTTGCAAATGAGTTCTTGACCAATCCTGACATCTGCATCTAAAAATAGTAAATACTCTCCCTTTGCCTGACGGGCGAGATTATGACAAGCCCTTGTTTTGCCAAGCCAGCCTTCCGGCAGACCTTCACTCCTGACAGGTTTGATTCTTGTATCCCTGTGTTGATATTGTTTTATGACGTCTAATGTGTTATCAGTGGATTCATCATCATAGACAAGAACTTCAAAGTGACTGTATGCTGATTCGATGATGCTGTCAAGAAGTTTGGGAAGGTTCTGCTCTTCATTCCTGGCCGGGATAAGAATGGATATAAATGGAGTATCAGCAAGTTTTTTGAACCTGGAAGGAGTTGGGACAAAAAGCAGGTTTGCGATAGAAACTGCCAACCTCAGGATAAGGAATATGAATACAATATATGAAATGTAAATCATCAGGAAAATATTTCTTCATTTTGATTTTGTCTGCAAAGATGATAAAACTTATTAAATTCATGGTTGATCTCATCCGGATTATTGGTATCGCCGTTGTATTCTTTGAGGTGAACCGCCAGATATGGACGCGGGCTGGAAAAATAGTCGGTTAATGCGACATAAAAGAACAGTCTTATTCTCAGGTTTTTGTTAAGTATCCTACTCAGGCCTTTATCAAAATTCACCTGCCGGATATGTGAGGTCTGAATTTCACCTTGTGGATACATGACAACCAGATTGTCCGGTTGTTGAAGCAGGGCTGATGTATATGTTATTGTTTCAATAACTGAGCGGGAGTTTTTTCTTACAGAATAGCAACCTATTTTATTCAGGAACATCCTTTCCCTGAGTTCATTTTCAAGCATCATGGCATGAAACTTTTTATGAAAAATGTTGCGGGCAAGGAAAAAAGAAATAAAACCATCCCAAAAACTGAAATGATTACCAATCAGAAGAACAGGTAGTCCTTTCTCAGTATATTTTCCAAGGACCTTCACCTGTTTAAAATGCCTGAAGAGACTAAATTTCAGGTAATGCTCAAAAAACCAGGTGTAAAAAGAATTGTGCTGTGCTTTAATCATCCTTTCGGGCTGTTTGTTTCTGTTCTTTTACTTTATAGAGTTTCCACCAGGGTGTTCCGGGATAACGATGGTGTTCGTTGTGATAGCCAAAGAAATAACATGAAATCAGCGCCCATAAATGATTCAGCTTCTGGCTTCTGGCATTATGTGGTTTCATGCCTTCGGTGTGCGGATACCTGTGCGGACGGTAAGTGCCAAAATAGAATAACTGGAGTGTGCTTAAAAATGCCGGTATGAGCCAGAAAAACACAACAGATTTTTCAGGGAAAAAATAAGCCAGTAAATTATATCCAACCGCCATTATGATAAGCTGGGATATTGTTATATACTTATACATAAAGATTGACCACCAAATCCAGAAATTTTGATATTTGACAGAGAAATCAGGATCATCTTTAGTACCGGGGAACTTGTGGTGTTCCCAGTGATTTTTTATCAATTTCCGGTACGACATACCTGCATACAGGGCAACAGCTATTGTCCCGATGGTTTTGTTCGCGATAGCATTTTTTGACACAGTCCGATGCATGGCATCATGTCCGGTAATAAATAGACCGGTATAAATCCAGGTCTGAAAAATCACATGAACATAAAACAGCGGTGAGGTAAAATCAATGTTAACATACTGCAAGGTGTAAAACAAATGTGCTCCCCAAATTATAATGATCGATAATGCAAAAAATAGTCCCATAAGATGATTTGATTAGATAAAAATGATATTGAGGGCCACAAAAAAAACAACCTGCGAAACAAAAACAGTACCTGCAAGTTTGTTGTCAGCTTCTTTTAAAAAGCGTCTTAAAACACTCAGCATGAGCAATGAAATGAAGTACCAGGCAACATAGTTTCTCAGAGGAACGTTTTCTGATGACCATTCCCACATGCCCAGGTTATCAGCAACCGGTTCTAAAGAGATATCCAGGAGTACCATAAGCAGCGCCCCAAGAAATAGTTTACTCATGTGATAAATATTGATTTTATTGATGATGGTATAAACGCTGTATAACAAAAAGACCCAGTTAATGCCAATCATCAGGGGTGTATTAAACATTTCGAATCCCAGACTGCCAAGATAGGTGTAATCGCCGAATATATAGCCGGTTTTTACGCCCGCTACTTCAATAAAAAAAGTAAAAATGGTAATTCCAACAAGTACAACAACCGTTTTTTTCTTCCATGGTTCATGAAATAGCAGAAGAATGGCAAAAGTCAGCAGAATGGTCAAAGGAATCAGCTTCCTGAACAATGGTCTGTATTCTTCAGATGAAAATCCGGCCAGACCGACCAGGTAAATGATAATAATAAAAATACGCATGGACAAAATGAATGTCCTGTTTGTTTGAATTGATGAAATCATGTTTGTTTTTGAATTAAGTTGCTGACTATTTTAGCAGAAGCAAGGCATAAAGGTATTCCCCCGCCCGGATGTACACTTCCGCCTGTAAAATATAATCCCCTGATTGTACGGGAAAAATTGGCATGCCTGTTGAAAGCTGAGTACCTGCTGTTTGAACTATTCCCATACAAAGCCCCGCCCCGCGATGCTGTTTTTTGTTCTATTGTGACCGGATTCGCAAACTCTTCTGCTTTGATATGTTTTTCGATATCACAATGTAGCATAGAATCTATTTTATTAACAATAAAATGCCGTGCTTGTTGAGTCAGTTTTTGCCAGTCCTGGCCGGTATTTGGTGGTACATTGATCATAACAAACCAGTTTTCATGTCCTTGTGGTGCATCATCGCGGACAATTTTGGAACTGATAAAGATGTAAACAGTCGGATCGTGATAAATATCTTTTCTGTCAAAAAGATATTGAAACTCTTCAGCGTAATTTCCGGAAAACAGAATATTATGCACATCAAGATCAGTAAATTTCCTGTTGATTTCCCAGTAAAAAATCAGGGCCGAAGTTGATAACTCCGAAGTAGTTGTCTTTTTGGGTATTTTTGATGATGAAAGCAAATTTTGGTATGTATTATGAATGTCAACATCCGAAATAACAATATCCTTAGGAATTGTTTTTCCGTGAATGGTTATTCCTTTTATACGCCGTTTCCCTGTTTCGATACGTTCTGCCCTTGCATGAAAGTGAAATTTAACCTTTAATTCTTCAGCAAGTTTTACAAGACCTTCAACAATGCCATACATTCCTGTGACCGGAAAATAAGCGCCGATATTGTGTTCGAGATGAGGAATGACCATCAATGTTCCGGGCGCTTTGTAAGGGTTTGATCCGTTATATGTTGCATACCTGTCAAATAACTGAATGACACGATGATCCTGAAAATATTTTTCAACTACCTGGTGCATCGTTGAAAAAGCATGTAGCTCATAGCTGTGCAGAATTGCATAGAGGGAGTCCTGTGTGAAAAAATTATTCATTGTATGAATTGGTCTGAAAATGAAAACATCTTTTGTGAGTTTCCATATTCGTTTACTTTTTGCCAGAAATAACAAGATATGCTCTGCAGGTTCCCCGGTTTTTTCCTCAATCTCCCGGGCAAATTCCATAGGGTCGCTGTATGCATTGATGATTGTTCCGTCAGGATAAAAATACCGGCAAATTGTGTCAAGTTTTTTGTAATTGATGTAGGCTGAAATGTTTTTCCCGGAAATTTGAAATAATTCTTCAACCAGGGCAGGCAGGGTAAACAAACTCGGGCCTGTATCAAAACGACATTCGCCTGATTTCAAAGAATTTATTTTTCCGCCGGGCTGAGCTGCCTGTTCATATATGTCAACTGCATATCCCTTCAGAGCCAGCCTGATACCGGAAGCAATGCCCCCGATTCCCGCACCTATAATGCCTACTGTTTTCAATAGTCTTGTTTTACAGATTCAGAATACTTGCTTCATATTCAAAGTAGTCTTCCAGTTCTCTCCTTTGAAAATTTATCAGGCGTTTTGTATTCCTGAGTGAACTGTGACATATGTCAGTGTACTTTTTGAGTCTTTTGATACAGCCCTGCTCAAAGTTTTTATCATCAATGGTTTTTGTTATTAAACCGAGGTTAAGGGCTTTTTTTGCTGAAATCTTACCTCCTTTGATAAGTATCTCAGTAGCCATACTGTGATGGAGATAGCGGGAAAGAAAAAATGGCAGGGCGCCGCTGGGATGTAACCCATACCGGGCGTGAGAAAGGTAATAATTCATGTCTTCTGAAGCAAATCTCATATCGGTGGCAAGGCTGACACCAAAAAAAGGAGTAACCACTTCTCCCTGCAGCCCTGATACAACTATCTTGTGAGTATCTACAATGGCGTTAATAAGTCTGTTTAATATATTGATTTCTTTGTAGCGTTTTGAACGTTCACAAAAATTTGGCGTTCCGGTGTAGTCCCCTGGTATATCTTTGGAGAGGATTGAACGTAGGAACCTGTCATATTCTGTATCTCCCAGGCTGTCGGGCTCGTTGTAAATCAGGATTGCTTTTACATCATTATCGCTTTTTGCTGACTGCAGGAGTTTCAGAAATCGTTCACTTTTCGATGCATCTGTAATTTCATCATACACATTTTTAATTATCCTGAAGATGAGAATATCTTCATGAAGTTTAAATTCAATGTTTTCATCCGGTTCAGGTATTACATTCTTTACTTTCATGTTTTTGTTTTTTTTAATAGAATTAATTCTTTGCTGATTATTTTTCATTATTGACTCATCATTGATTAGTTTAGTTTGCAAATTCTGTGATTAAAATTAGTATTTATATAGAATATCCACAGACCAGATTTGAAGATACGAAAAATAATCATAAATTTCAATAAAAACATATGTATTTAACCCCAAATTTCTAAAATCAATTTAGTGAGATTTTAAAAAAATCATGTTAAAATGTTGATCAAAAACCAGGTTTTGATTAATAATAGATTTTCAATGTTTAAACAAACTTTTATTTAAATTTGTTTACATATTGTAATTTTAAATTAAACATGTACCTCATTAATCATTTAATCTATGAAAAAAGCGCTCATCGTTGGATCGGGTTTAGGCGGCATAACTACCGCATTACGTTTGGCAAAAAATAACATTCAGGTTGAAATGGTTGAAAAGCATAGCCAGCCAGGAGGGCGACTCAACCAAATTCAAAAAGACGGCTTCACTTTTGACATGGGGCCATCCTTTTTCAGCATGAGTTATGAATTTGACGAGTTTGCAAATTATTGTGGTATTGATTTGCCATTTGAGTTTGTAGAACTTGACCCTCTGTATTCGGTTTACATATCCAACAGGGAAAAGCCTTTTACCATTTATAAGAACTTATCTAAACTTGCCGGTGAATTTAGGGACATTGAGCCTGATTTTGAGCGGAAAATGAGGAAATATCTCGATTCAGCCGCGCAATTTTTTCATGATACTGAACAACGTGTCATCAAAAAAAACTATGACACCATTCTTGGATATCTCCTGGCGCTTACAAGCGTGCCGGTTAAACATACACCAAAAATGTTGCGTTCGGTCTGGAAAGAACTCGAGCGTCATTTTGAAAGTCATGAAGTGAAAATGATTTTTTCACTTGTTGCTTTTTTTCTCGGCGCTACACCTTTTGACACACCGGCAGTTTACAGTTTACTTTCATACACCGAACTTGAACATGACGGGTATTATAATGTTCGCGGCGGCATGTACAATATAGTTAAAGGACTGCTGAAATTGATGGAGCAACAGGATATTAAAATTCATTATGATACAGAGATTGTTGATTATAAGGCAAACGGAAAAACAATAGACGGGTTTATTGACCGGAAAGGACGAACATGGCAGGCTGATATGTACATTGTCAATTCCGATGCTGCCTGGTTCAGGGGGAAAGTATTTAAACGAAAATCATTCAGTGACAAAAAGCTGGACGGTATGCACTGGACTTTGGCTCCTTACACCATGTATCTCGGCATAGACGGCAAAGTAGATAATATTCAGCATCATAATTATTTTCTTGGCACTAACTTTGAAGATTATGCCAATAAAATATTTAAAAATTCAATCAGTCTTGAAAAGCCATATTATTATGTTAATGCCCTGTCGAAGTTTAATCCTGAAAGCGCCCCGGAAGGATGTGAAAACCTTTTTATATTATGTCCTGTTCCTGATTTGCGATACAAGCCGGACTGGTCTGACAGGGAAGAACTTGCAGCTAATATCATCCGGGATTTATCATCCAGGATTGGCTTTGATGTAAAAAGTAAAATCATTTCGAAAACAATCCTCGACCCGACTGACTGGGCAAAGATGCTCAATCTTTATAAAGGGAGCGGACTGGGACTGGCACATGATCTGAATCAGATTGGCGGATTCAGACCTAAAAATTTTGATGAGCAGTTCAAAAATGTTTTTTATGTCGGGGCATCTACAGTTCCGGGAACCGGTTTGCCAATGGTTATTATCAGTTCAAAACTTGTTGTTGAAAGAATTCTTGAGCAATATGGATAAATACACTAAAAATGCAATTGACTGCAGTAAAATAACAACAAAAAATTACAGTACGTCCTTTTCCCTGGGTGTAAGTACTTTGGACGGTAAATTCAGAAATGATATCTATGCTATTTACGGATTCGTCAGGTTTGCTGATGAGATTGTTGATACTTTTCATCAACACAATAAAAATGTATTGCTTGAACAGTTCAAAAAAGAAACTTATGATGCCATAAACCGTGGTATCAGTCTTAATCCCATATTGCATAGTTTTCAAAAAGCAGTGAATGAGTATCAGATTGATCATGAACTGATTGATGCTTTTCTTAAAAGCATGCACATGGACTTATCTAAAAAGAATTATGATTCCGGTTTATTTCAGAAATATGTGTTTGGTTCGGCTGAGGTTGTTGGTCTGATGTGCCTGAGGGTGTTTTATAAAGATGATAATGAGGCCTTTGAACAATTAAAACCTTTTGCCAGGAAATTGGGAGAGGCATTCCAGAAAATAAATTTTTTGCGTGATTTAAAAGACGATTATATTGATCGCGGAAGGGTATATTTCCCGAAAGTTGACTTTTTACATTTTTCTGATGAGGATAAACAAAAGCTGGAAGAGGATATAGCTCGTGATTTTAATGAAGCCCTGCCAGGTATTAAAAAGCTTAGGAAAGAAGCCCGGCTGGGTGTGTACCTGGCCTATATTTATTACACAAAACTTTTCAAAAAAATAAAGAAGACAAAAGCCTCAGAGTTGATAAAGAAAAGATACCGTATTTCAAATTTCCGCAAACTATTGCTATTATTTCAATGTTATTTCAGGAACAAATTTAACATTATCATTCCATGACAATTGAGCAATTTACGTATGCATGTTTACTCCTGTTCACCATATCTTATCCGCTGTTTCGCAGTTTTGAGCACAGGGTGAGATATTCGACGAAATGGCGTTTTCTTTTTCCTCCAATGATAATCACCGCCATCATTTTCATCGTGTGGGACATTATTTTTGAGGAAATGGGCATATGGCATTTTAATCCGGCTTATGTGACCGGTATTTTTATTCTAAACCTTCCGGTTGAGGAGTGGTTGTTTTTTATTATCATCCCGTTTGCCTGTTTTTTTATCTATGAAGTGGTAAAATATTTTGATAAAAAGCAAATCCTTCAAAAAGCATCTCGATATATCACTCCTGCCTTTTCAGTTGTGTTAGTTTTAACAGGAATTCTTAATTTTGAAAAACTCTATACGTCAGTCACATTTATCTCAACCAGTGTCTTTCTGGCCTTAACTATGTTCATAAAAAGGACAAAAGCGTATTTTGGCCATTTTTATCTGGCTTATTTTATCTCAATCATTCCTTTTCTTGTCGTCAATGGCATCCTCACAAAACTGCCGGTTGTAACTTACAATAACACAGAAAATCTGGGAATCAGAATATATACAATTCCTGTGGAAGATTCTGTTTATCTTTTTTTGTTGTTATTACTGACCGTTGTTCCATATGAGAGTTTGTCCGCAAGAGCTGCTGTTTACAAACCTATTCCAACAGAAAAGGGACAAAGTTAATAGCAAACACCCCAAGCATCAGGATGAACAATAATATTGTAAACACTTTTACAGTACTGAGTTGATTGTTATAACGGGTCATCTGTCTGGCAATCTCAGTTGATTTTTCAGCCTCATTTTCTATTTTGAGCTCCAGACCGTTCACCTGTTTTTGTGTGGCGGTCATTTGCTGGTTAATATTTGAGATTGAAGCCTCAATATTGTCCAGCCTGGAAGGAAAATTCACACCTTCAATCTGCTCAGGCAGTTTTGATGTAGCTTCTGCAAGCTCCTTGTAACTATCAATGAGTTTCTGAACTTCATTTATTTGTTCTTTATGGGAATCAGAAAGTTCATTTATTTTCTCAGCATTATATACCCTGGTGTTTTCGAGATATTCTTCATACTTGGCAGCTATTTTTTTCAGGTATTCACCATATTGAGACTGCACACTTTTCACTGATTCAATGACGCTTGAAGAAATTTCTCCGGCTTTTTCAATGTGTTTGACAGCAGAATCAAGCAGACTTAATTCTTCCTGTAACTTAATAAGTTCTACATTAA
>CAZVTW010000185.1:0-10294 GCA_964629805.1 uncultured Bacteroidales bacterium
ACAGAGGATGTATCATAGTAGGAACAAACGCAGCACAAACATTTTGTAAATCAACAGGATGTAATAAGTTAAACGTATGTGACTGGCTCAATGATACCCCGAGGGGAATAAATACTACTGATCTTGTTGAAGTTAGATTTAAGAATACACGTAAATCATTTTTTAACAATATTAATCAATTAGTACTTCACCCCGGCGACATTGTGGCTGTTGAAGCTTCGCCCGGACATGATATCGGAATCGTTTCTTTGACTGGTGATCTTGTACCCGAGCAAATGAAAAAATATAATGTTCCTTTTGAATCTGAATTTAAAAAAATTTACAGAAAAGCAAAGCCCAATGACATTGAAAAATGGGAGCAGGCCATTGAAAGGGAACAACAGACCATGCTTGAGTCAAGGGAAATTGCCATTGACCTGAAACTGGACATGAAAATTGGAGATGTTGAGTATCAGGGTGATGGCACAAAAGCAATTTTTTATTATATTGCAGATGAGCGTGTTGATTTTCGTGAATTGATCAAAATTCTGGCAGACAGGTTCAAAATCCGGGTAGAGATGAGGCAAATAGGTGCCAGACAGGAAGCCGGAAGAATTGGCGGAATAGGTTCTTGCGGACGTGAATTGTGTTGTGCATCTTGGATAACCAATTTCAGTTCTGTAACCACAACTTCTGCCCGGTTCCAGGAGTTGTCACTGAATCCGCAAAAGCTGGCCGGACAATGTGGTAAACTTAAATGTTGCCTGAACTATGAGATGGATTGTTACGCAGATGCCCAGAAAGATTTTCCTTCTTCTACAACCATTCTTGAAACTGAAGAGGGACAGGCTCATCATCAAAAAACTGATATTTTTAAACGAATCATGTGGTATTCTTTTGATCCTGATTCTACCATCAATATGATTCCCATGCCGGTTGAAAGAGTGAAAGAAGTCATAGAAATGAACAAAATGGGCAAAAAGCCAAAAAAACTTCTTGACAAAGCACATGCTGACATCCCGGTTGTGGAAAAATTTGATGATATTTTATCGCAGGATAGCATTTCCAGGTTTCAGGATGATAAATCAAAGCAGAAAAAGAAAAAACGACGATCAAAAAAACGAAACAAAAAGTAAATGAATCTTTATGACTACAAAATTGCCCGGGAGATTCCTGCTCTGGTGCCTAATGATATACTTTTTTATCATTGCCTGCGAAGATAAAACCCTATACCGTGAAATCCATTCCTTACAGGATAATACTTGGGATGTAAATAATCAACAAATATTTTCTTTTAACATTGAAAACAATCAAATTCCATACGATATATTCATACATGTTTCAAATACAACAGATTACCCGAACAGTAATCTTTGGTTGTTTATACAAACAATAGCCCCTTCCGGCGATAAACTGCATGATACGCTGGATTACATGCTGGCTGATAAATCAGGAAAATGGTATGGGGATTGTTTCGCAAATGTATGTGATAATAAAGTTTTGTTCAAAAAATATGTTCGTTTTGCCCGGACAGGACCCTATAAAATCAAGTTAGTGCATGGTATGCGCACTTTAAAAATGCCACATCTTGAAGAAATCGGTATTAGCATTGAATATGCAGAGATACCAGATTCACAGTAAAAAAAATGATGAGTAATTCTTTGTTTTATAATACCTTCTGAAAGTATTCCTTCTTTCCGGTAATTTTCTTAAATTTCATTTGTATCTTTATAATGCAATTTGATATATTCCATTTTATATTTTCAAGGACTATGAGAATAATCTATTTTCTAATCATATTTGTATGTTCATTTCATGGTTCACTTTTCGCTCAATTCAAACTGTTTGGGGAGCATGTTGAAAAGAGTGAAGAACAAGATTTTTCCGGGCAGGCGCTATTTCGAAAACTTCTACCTTCATATGATCAAAATTTCTGTCTGTTTTATTCTGAAGATGATGATTCAGACTTTCCTGAATATTATATTCAGTTTTACAGCGACTCTATGATTATTTCGGAAGAAATACAAATAGACCTCAGGTATGGCAAAAAGGGTCGAAAAGAACGCACATTCGAATCTCTTATTTTGAGACCCGGGTTTCAATATCTGCTTTTTACTTCGTATAATCATGAGAAAGAAGACAATAACAAATTATTCAGAGAAACCATTAATCCTGCATTACGGCAACAGGTTTTTGATATGGAAGAAATATCAGGAATAGCTTATGATTCACATTTTTATACAGGCAACTTTTTTTTCGATACCTCTCCGGACAGTTCTAAATTTCTAATAGCCGGGACCCAGACAAAAAACATGGATAATCTTGAAAAAATAAACTTTCGTGTATACGACAGCGCTTTTAATATTATTCTCAACAAAAATGTCCGGATTCCTTCATATTTTAGTTTGTCACCATTGAGGCAATATGAAGTAGATAACAAAGGAAATGCCTATATTTTGTATGAGAACAAAATAGAAAAAAAGGACAAATTTCCCCGCAATGAACAAAACGAATTTGCTGTTTTAACAGTAAGAAGGAGTGATTTTAAGACAAAATTGGTACCTGTACGTTTTGAAACTTTTCGTATAAATGATATCAGAATTATTCATCAGAATCATGAGATGTACTGCCTGGGTTTGTATTCTGAGAAAAGTGAAACATCTGTAAAAGGAACCTTTTGTATGAAATTGAATATTGATTCTGTCCAAATTTTGAAAGAAAGTATATCTCCTTTTGAATATGATTTTTTGCTACATTTTATGAATAAAAGAAGGGCAAAACGTGGGAGAGAACTTTTGATGTTTCATCTTGATACTGTATTAACGGACAACACAGGAGCATTGTATTTAATTTCAGAAGAGAAAAGTGAAGTTTCCACTTACCATACAACAAAAACCGGAATCTCTTATCCGGGTTACCAAAAGTATGACGATATCATCATCACAAAATACCAACAATCTGGTGATTTTAGCTGGAATACACATATCCTGAAGTCACAGGTTGATCCGACAGGCCAATATGCTTCTTTTTATGCTTTTACAAAAGATAGTGGTATATATATTTTATATAATGATCATCCTAATAATCTTTTTCATTCAAAAAAAGATAAGACATACAGTTTTTCCAGGTCATCTGAGTCTGTTTTGGTACTGGCAAAGGTCAATTCTACAGGTAAAGTTGAAAAAAAACCTCTGTTGATTACCAAAAAACGGGAACTTATACCACAGCCTGTTTATACCATGCGGATGAATGAAAAAACTTTGTTGTTACCGGCTCAAAAGACCGGTTACATTCAGTTCCTCAGGATTAATCTCAATAATATGTGAGGAATAACGAAAAATTTCGCAACAAAGAGACTTGCAGGACTATATTCATTTTATTGTTGACACATATCTGCAACCCAGGTATCATATCCGTTGTGAACCTTAGCTGGTGTCAACTGGATGATTTCAGGGACATCATAAGGATGAATTTTATCCATATATTCGAAGCATTCATTGGCTTTCATTTCTGAACTCTTGATGAGTAACAGAACTTCATTATCCTGGCATAATGTGTTTTCCCAATAATATGTGCTCAAAATACCGGGTATTTTATTGACACAAGCAGCATAATGCCCTTCAACGATTTTTTTCGAAAACTCATCAGCATTTTTTTCATCAATGGTTGTTAAAAAGAGTACTGTTGCCATTTTATAAAGATATTTTTATTATTCCTAAATACCGCATGTTTATATTGTTATCCACTAATTACGCTAATTCTCGCAAGTTTTTATTCACCCAATCGGGTGAATATAATTCGTTTAATCCGTATAATTCGCGAATGAAGGAAAAATACTTGCGGATATTAGGTTATTACAAAATCCATATCCATCTGGATTTTTTATTTGTCCGTCAAATGTAACAATTTTTCCATGAGTCCACATCTAAAAGTAAGATTTTCATCAAAATCAAGTCGTAGAATGCACCCATTTGACATTATATATTGATATTTTACAGAAAAAATAAAAAATTCATGAGTTTATAAAAATAACTGTATGATATAATTTTGGTTCTATGTTAAATATAGTGGGTAAGTAAGTTATAGTTTACCTAAAAACCGCATATTTATATTGTTATCCGCTCATTACGCTAATTCTCTTAATAAGTGTAATTCGCGGATGAAAGAAAAAATACTTGCGGATATTAGGGTTTACTGCAGATGGGTTCGGTCTAGAAACCCTTCGAGCGGTCGAAGACCCTCGAAGTGGTTGCTGATGGCTTTTCTAACCCCAAAGCTATTGAAAATAGTTCTTTAGAATTTTGCATCCCTAAAAATGATCATTTTTATCTTTACCCACTAAAATCAACATAGAGCCATAATTTTCGTATATATTAGTAGTTATATTACTGAGAATGTGTGTTTATTTTATTAACAATCTGCGTAAAATACTATATATCAGCACGTTACTTGTTAGTAAAAAAATGTATATTTTTTTTTATTAAATACATTATTTGTTTATGTTTATAAAATATTTAGATAATTTTGAGAATTAAATTAAATTATTATACTTTTGTAGTCTTTTTTATAATACCTATAATCCGCATGTTTATATTGTTATCCGCTCATTACGCTAATTCTCGCAAATTTATATTCACCCAATTGGGTGAATATAATTCGTTTAATCCGCGTAATTCGAGGATGAAAGAAAAAATACTTGCGTATATTAGGTAATATTGAACGAAATAAATATTTACTCTGAAATTTAAAAACAACAGTCATGGTAAACTCTTACAAGATATTCTTAAAAAAATATTTTGGTATCCAAGATACAATGGAGAGTGATTTTAAAAAAATTGATAATAACACCACTATTGATGATTTTGACTTTACTTTAACCAGGGGCAATCCAAATCTTATTAAACAAAATATTAAGCTTCCTTCAGAATCTGAAAAAGAGATTGAATCATATCTGTCAATGGAATTACCTTAGAATTCTTGTATTATGATTCAAGATTCAGAATTATTTATAACCAAAATTGAACAGCTTGCTATATTATATGATGATGTAAAAACACTAATACTCTTAAACGAGAATATAGATGTTGATCATAAAATTCAAATTGCATCACTAAATGAATTAAGAAATGCTTTCGATCATTTAATGAGAGCAGCGCTCAATCCCGAAGTAATTGATAAGGAGATAGATTATGCTACAGATCATTTATGCAGGGCTGGATTTGATTGTTATGAATTGATAGCAACTAATATTGGGAAAAGTATTATTGACATCATTAATGAATATCGTTCTTCAATGATTTCCAGCGTGTTCCCTCGCTATTATCAAGTTATTAGACACAGACTATTTGAAAGTAGAAGTGAAATAGCTGATATTCGTAAAAGAAGAAGATCGAATAGCACTAAAAAAAAAGAATCTTTTAAAGAGTACGACAATAAAATAAAGGAATTGCAAGAGTACTATAAAGAATTACTTGATATAAGACCTGATTTAGACAGGGCTCAAAGTAAATCTCTTAAATCAAAATGGTTAGATCGAATAATCACCTTAATGATTGGTATTGTATTAACAACTTTAGGTTTTATTCTGTCAAATTTTATTTAACATATCATAGAATCCTATACAGAGCGCCTTCCCATTCGATAGATATAGTTTTGAAGGAGATTGAACTACACAAAATATTAATAATTTTGTCGATTTTTTTTAGTTCAACAAAGGTTTAAAAAATTATTAGATTTGTGATTGAAGTCTCGAGCTAATGACAAAAAACAAATATGTTTAAACCCGGATTTAAAAACCTGCAAAAAATCAACATTAAACTACCTTCTTTTCATTACAAAAAATCACATTAAAACCGTGCAAGTTTCCAATATGTTTCTAAAAAGACATAAAAAAACCTGTAAGTAGATAACCTACAGGTTTAATTAGTAGCGGGGACAGGACTTGAACCTGCGACCTCCGGGTTATGAGCCCGACGAGCTACCAACTGCTCTACCCCGCAATATATCTTTTAAAATTTTTTGTCTTCACTGATTTGGGATTGCAAAAATAATGTTTCCTATCGTAAAATCAAAAGTATTCTTCAACATTTTAATACTATTTATCCATAATTCTTCTGAATTTAACACGTTTTATCATCAAATTTTTTTAAAACTTTGTATCTTTGTCAACTTTATAAATTGTAAAATATCGTATGGGCGAAAAGAAGAAACATAATTTTCGCAAAAAAATTCTGAAAAAGTATCAGCTTGTTCTCTTTGATGAACAGTCACTCTTAGAAATTTGGTCATCAAAAATCAATAGATTCAAGGTATATGGATTTGCCTTCATATACACATTGATTGTTGTTATTTTGGTCTCGCTGATCTTTATCTTTACACCTATCAATCGTTTGTTACCGGCATATGCTAACAGCGAGATGCAAAATGAAATAATCAGGAATGCTATGTTGGCTGATTCTCTTGAACAACAAATCATGATCCGCGATAAGTATTTTAAAAATATTAAAAAAATTATTGAAGGTAAAACACCTGAAGAAATACAAGAATTTAACAATGCAGGTATTAATTCCCCTGAAATAGAATTAATCAGAACAAAGCACGATTCTATCATTCAAAGGCAGATTGAAGAGGAAGAATTATTTAATCTGGCAATAACCAATGATAAAAACAAACATATTGATTTAAGCAATATACATTTTTTTATCCCGGTGAAAGGCATCGTGACCAATAAATTTAATCCTGAAACAAAACATTTTGGTGTCGATATTGTCTCTTCTCCCAATGAGCCTATACTTGCTACATTAAGTGGAACGGTTATTGCCTCAACCTGGACTATTAATACGGGCTTTGTCATTGAAATACAACATGATAATAATATTGTGTCATTTTATAAGCACAACTCAGCTCTCCTTAAGCAAGTGGGCGATATTGTTACAGCCGGTGAAACGATTGCTATCATTGGTAATACAGGTGAATTATCTACCGGCCCGCATCTGCATTTTGAACTCTGGTATAACGGGACGCCCCTTAATCCGGAAGATTATATTGTTTTTTGATTTATCTCATGAAAAAGAAGCTTGCTATTTTAGGCTCTACCGGTTCAATTGGCAAACAAACCCTTGAGGTTGTAAGGGAGCATACTGATAAATTTTATATAAGTGCTCTTACAGCTAATAATAATATTGATTTGCTTATTACACAGGCGAAAGAATTTAATCCGGATTATGTTGTTATTGCAAATGAATCCGGCTATTTAGAAGTAAAAGAAGCTTTATCAGGTCTTCCCGTACATGTCATGGCCGGGAAACAAGCATTGAATGATGTTGCTTGTCTTGATGATGTGGATTTGGTATTAACAGCTCTTGTTGGATTCTCAGGTCTGGTTCCTACAATACATGCTATTGAGTGCGGAAAAACTATTGCTCTGGCGAATAAAGAAACACTGGTGATTGCAGGAGAATTGATAACCAAAATGGCAGAAGAAAATAATGTTTCAATATATCCCGTTGACTCGGAACATTCTGCTATCTACCAATGTTTAACTGGTGAAAAATATGAGACAATAGAAAAAATATATCTAACCGCTTCTGGCGGTCCCTTTAGGGAATTCTCAGCAGATCAGTTAGCCCGTGTCACAAAAGAGGATGCTTTAAAACATCCTAATTGGAATATGGGCAGTAAAATTACCATTGATTCTGCTTCTCTTATGAATAAAGGTCTTGAAGCAATTGAGGCAAAATGGTTATTTGATTTGGAACCCGGTCAGATTAATGTTATTATACATCCCCAATCGATTATCCATTCAATGGTACAATTTATTGACGGGTCTATCAAAGCGCAAATGGGCCTGCCGGATATGAGATTGCCAATCCAGTATGCCATTGGATTATCAAATCGGATGAAATCAAATTTCAGGCGATTTAATTTTATGGAATATCCTGAATTGACTTTTGAAAAGCCGAACCACGGAAAGTTTCCCAACCTTTCAATTGCATTCAATGCTCTGGAACAGGGAGGAACAACGCCATGTATCATGAATGCCGCAAACGAAATTGTGGTTGAGGCTTTCCTGAAAGAACAGATTACATTTACGAATATGCCGCGGATTATAGAAAAAACCATTGAAAAGACGGAATTTTTACCTGAGCCTTCTCTCAATGATTATTTTCATGTTAATACTGTAGCAAGAGAACAAGCAAAAAGATTACTCAAAGAGCATACAAAATGAACAGATTAAAACAATTATTGATCTGCTACGTTTAAACAAGTTTAAAAATTAATATTTTATTTTATAATTAAAGATTAGAATGGAAATACTGATAAAAGCAGCTCAATTGATACTCAGTTTATCAATTCTGGTTATATTTCATGAATTTGGACATTTTTTATTTGCAAAATTATTCCATACAAGGGTAGAGAAGTTTTATTTATTTTTTGATCCCTGGTTTTCACTTTTTAAATTTAAGAAAGGTGTTACAGAATATGGTGTTGGCTGGGTTCCTCTTGGCGGATATGTAAAAATCTCCGGAATGATCGATGAATCTATGGATAAGGAACAAATGAGTAAACCTCCTCAACCTTGGGAATTCAGGTCGAAACCTTCCTGGCAGCGTTTACTTATTATGGTGGGTGGAGTCCTTGTCAATTTTTTACTTGCCATTGGCATTTATATTATGGTGATGTTTGCCTGGGGAGAAAAATACCTGCCAACTGAAAATTTGGAGTATGGTATTGTCACTGATTCTATTGCCAGAGAGGCTGGTTTAAGAAATGGCGACAAAATTATTTCTGTTGATAATGAAAACATCGAAAATTTCAGTGATATTTTACCACATATTCTCCTGAATGAAACAAGCGCTGTGAAAGTAAAAAGGGACGGGAAGATCGTTGATATTGATTTACCCAAAAACCTGGTTCGTGATATTATTAAAAGTGAGAGTTATTTTATTGATATTGCATTCCCGTTTGTCGTTGAGGAATTCACAGAAAACTCTAATGCAGAAAAAGCCGGCATCCAAAAAGGAGACAGAATTGTTGGTATCAATAACCAGAAGCTTCCGTACTTTTCTCAATATCCGCCTGTGCTTGATAATCACAAAGGTGAAGAGGTCATTTTGCTGGTAGAACGGCAAGGTGATATCATTGATGTGCCTGTTACTGTCAATAAAGAAGGTATGATTGGCGTGCGGGTTAAATCTGCTAAAGAATTTTTTGACTTCAGGGTGAAAAAATACGGCCTTGTTTCTGCTGTTCCTGCTGGTATCAACAAAGGATACAATGAAATAAAGAATTATTTAAAACAACTTCGGCTTATTTTTAATCCTGAAACAGAAGCTTATAAATCACTGGGAGGTTTTATCGCGATTGGAAATATTTTCCCGGCCTCTTGGGATTGGTACTCTTTTTGGATGATGACTGCCTTGTTATCTATCATGTTGGGGATATTGAATATTTTACCAATCCCGGCGCTTGATGGTGGACACGTGATGTTTTTAATGTATGAAATTATTGTAGGCAGAAAACCGAGTGATAAATTTTTGGAATATGCTCAGATTACCGGAATGATTCTTCTGTTGTCCCTGGTTGTTTATGCAAATGGTAATGATATTGTTAAATTATTTAATTAATGACTTATGACAAATTTATATGTTTTACTCGGAATGATCGGTCCCTGGCAGGTTGCAATTATAGTACTGGTTATACTTTTATTATTTGGCGGGAAAAAAATACCGGAACTTATGAAAGGTATTGGCCAGGGAATTAAAGAGTTTAAAAAGGCCACGAAAAAAGAAGATGAAGGAAAAGAAACAGATCAAGAGGACAAAGAGCCTGAGAAACAAGCTGAAAAAAAAGGGATAAAGACTTAATGGTTTGATATGAAATAAAATTTGGACTTAGACTTATCAATCTTTTCTTTTATCTTTCGAACTTTTATGTACAACATTGATAAACACGGATTGTACTTGCTAAATGATAATCAATGACTTATTTACATTGTGCAATCTTTTTGGAAAAGAATATCTGTTCATGTACAAATAAATAATTTTTGAGATTTTGTATTAATCAGTTCAAAGGCCTGTATATGTGATTAATGTACCATATGCAGGCTTTTTTTTGTGTATTGTTAACATCAAATACACGAAGACGGGTTCAATAACTCTTGACATACAAAAATGTATGATGGATACAATGAAATGAAGAAAATGTTATGCACGGTATGTCAATAAAATGGAAAAAAATCCGTTTTTTAATAAGTGACTTTAAGAAAACTCCAATTTCTTCGTTACGGACATTTTGAAAACAGTCATCCCGATTA
>CAZVTW010000186.1:0-10282 GCA_964629805.1 uncultured Bacteroidales bacterium
TCACCGATACATAATAACCACCATTGTTCTGTCTCTTTTTTTGGGGGCATGTCATCAAGAGACAAAATCTGATTATGCAGATGAATCAAATCCGGAAACAACAAGGCAAAAAGATGATAACACAGGAAAAAAGGAAGATTTACATGTTGACAGCAGCAACATTGTTGTTTTTGACATGTATCACAATCAAACAAAATGGGGTAAAAAATGATACTACTGTCGCTAAAATCTCATCAAAAGAAGGATTTTGGTTTCTGACAATGAAATCTACCTATAAATCTTTGTTGTGAGAGGATATCTCATTTACCGGTATGCTTGGAACGTATGATAATACGCCCCTCGAATTGCTCCTCCGGGAACAGGGTGATACACTTAAGGCCCTTGTTTATTATAGCTATGCTGAAGATGATTTTAACACTGGTTCTCATATACCAAAAAAGTATATTGGCATGTCGATTAAACCAACCGCCCAAATTTTTATTTCCAAAGTTGATACACAGAAAAACACTATCAGCGGGCGTTTTAAAGGCTATGTGACTGATAATGTCAAAAGAAAACACAGTTTTGAAAATGGCATTTTTCGAAATATCCCTTTGGTGATAATGGAATGATGACTGTCTTAATTGCGTATTGAACTATTCTCTTTTGTTTTTGTTTAATTTTTTTTAAACCATTCAAAAACAAATATATTTCATGAATAACATTGAAGTTCAAAATAAGCAACAAACTCAGACAGAAGTTAAACACTATGTGCAGCAGGTAAGGCATTTGACTGATTCGGCATTCGTTTTGAAACTCAACAGGAACAATCTCAAATTTAGGGCCGGACAGTATATTATGCTTGGAATAAAAGGAGATTACAACACCCGTGAATATTCAATATACAATGGTGAACGTGATAATTATTTTGAAGTACTGGTTAAAGAAGTGCATGACGGGTATCTCACAAAGAAATTAAAATCACTCAAGCCCGGAGATGAGATTGATTTTGATGGCCCTCTCGGTGCATTTGTACTTACAGACGAGGACATTCAGAACCATAAATTCTATTTTATTGCCAGCGGAACAGGTATTTCCCCTTTCAGAAGTTTTGTGAAATCATATCCTGACCTTGATTACACCTTATTGCACGGAATACGTTTTGGAAATGAATCATATGACAAGACGGATTACCCTGCTGAACGGTATATCTCCTGTGTTTCGCGTGATTCGACAGGCAATTTTCAGGGACGAATTACTGATTACCTGAAAAATCATCAGCTTGACACATCGCGGTTGGTGTACCTGTGCGGAAACAGTAACATGATACTTGATTCAATTGAAATCCTCAAAGCACAGGGATTTACACGCGAACAAATTCATGCTGAGATTTACTTTTAAATTGTTACTTTTGGGAAAAATAAAATAGTAAGGTGTACCAGAGAATCTCTGTTGATAATATGTTTCGTGTTTTTTTGAAAAGAATATATAATGCATTTATTTTAGCAATAAGCTACAGGCTTTCTGTTATCCTTAAAAAACCTGTCGTTTATGGTAAACCCTGGGGTATTTCACTTGAAACAAGTTCTGTCTGTAACCTGCGTTGCCCACAATGCCCTGTCGGACTTGGCGAAATATACAGAGAAAATACTTTCATCAGTATTACTATTGTTGATAAGATCCTTCAGGAACTCAATGATTCCCTTATTCATGCAAACCTTTATTTTCAGGGTGAACCATATCTGAACCCGGATTTATTTGAAATAATAAAGCGGTTTAAACAACACCATGTCTTTACAACTGTTTCGACAAACGGCCAGGTCATGGATGAAGAAACAGCAAAAAAAACTGTTTTAAGCGGTGTTGACAGGCTCATTGTTTCAATGGATGGCAATACCCAGGACACATACGAAAAATACAGGAAAGGCGGCAATCTTGAAAAGGCGTTGAGTACCATCAGGCTTATACGTGTTTGGAAAAAGAAACTCAGGAAACGAAAACCAAAAATTATTTCCCAGTGCCTTATCATGAAACATAATGAGGATAAATTAACTGAAATAGCAAAATTGGCCAAAAATGCCGGCGCTGATAATGTTTCATTAAAAAGTATGCAGTTAACTGATTTTCATAGTGGAGATGAAATACTCCCGAAAAATCAAAAATACGCTCGATACAACAAAATATCAGAATCTGAATATACGTTTAAAAAAGATGTTCCAAACCGATGCAGACGTTTGTGGCATAGTGTTGTAATCACAAGCGACGGAGGGGTTGTGCCCTGTTGTTTTGACAAAAAAGCACAACATGTCATGGGGTCATTGCCTGACTCTCCGTTTGGAGAAATCTGGAAAAATGATCAATACCAGGGTTTCAGGCAGAAGGTGCTACAAAAAAGGCAGGAAATTGATATTTGCCGAAATTGTTGTGAAGGCATAAAGGTTGAATTTTGATTTTTTAAAATAGTAAAAAAATTATATCTTTGCAGCTCAAAATTTGGACCCGTAGCTTAATTGGATAGAGCATCTGGCTACGGACCAGAAGGTTGGGGGTTCGAGTCCCTCCGGGTTCACATTCATGTATTTATTTTTATGACAATCACACGTCCATTAATATTACATCAGAATTTGAATAGTCTACTCCAGGTCTGTCTGAACTTGCATCATTCATAACTCTTACCTGCTTTGTATTACAGTAATCATGACGTATTCCTTTTTGTCAATATCTTTAAGGAATTGATGCGAAATGAACATGAAACATGCTTGATTAATTCAGAAACCATTTTATTAAAAATGTATATTCTTTAACCTGCAATATAGGCGCTTTCCTTTTTTGAAATTCACCACAATTCAACAGAAAGTAATTCAGAGAGAATGACCGGAATACAAAAAAAATTATAACAACAAAAAATATTTCATCGGAACAATAACAATATCTTTTTTATACTCAATCAGCTCGGTTTCATAATTGTTGCCCTAAAATAAAACAACAAAATTTTAAAATCAAAGTTTTATGAAATTTAGCATGCTACATTTTTTGGTATATCTATAATATTATTTCCATTTTTGCAGATATGGAACAAATTGCTAATGCATTGAGAGCCGTGGGGTTGCTTGTTATGTTGCTGAACCCTTTTTTGCTCATTGTCTACCTTGTTGACATTGTACAAAAAGTCAATACAAGGCTATTCGCCCGGATTCTGATTCGGGCAGGATTTATCAGTTCTGCTGTGTTTGTTTTGTTTGCTATTGGCGGAGATTTTATTTTTAATATCCTGTTGCAGGCAAAATTTGAATCTTTGCAAATTTTTGGCGGTGTTATATTATTAATTATTGGCATTCAGTTTGTTTTTAAAGGTAACAGCGCCATTGAAGGGTTACGCGGTGATCCTGAGCATATTGCCGGTTCTCTTGCCATGCCCATTATGATTGGCCCGGGTACAATCAGCGCCAGCATGATTACCGGGAAAGAGCTTTCAGCGCTTTATGCTTCACTTGCCATTGTTTTGGCCCTTGTTTTTACAATACTTATCATGATCGGATTAAAAATGACCTATGATTATGTTATACCCCGTAAAGAAAAACTGGTTGAACGATATATTGAAATCACCGGACGTATTACCGCTCTTGTTGTAGGCACCTATGCTATTGATTTGATTATGCAGGGACTAAAAGGCTGGAGTATCTTTTAATACTTTTCCCAGTGAACAATCTCTGCTAACTGCTTTCTTTTATGAACATGTCTTTCCAAATCCGGCGTATCTTCGGGATAGGCTAATGGCAGCATAACAATTGGTTCCACATGTCCGGGGAGTTGCAACAATTCCCTGGTTTTTCCCGGGTCGAAATTACACACCCAACATGTTGCCAGTCCAAGGTCTGTGGCTGCCAGCGTCATGTGGTCAACTGCAATTGCTACATCAATATCACAATGGTCTTTTCCGTCTTTCCTTGTCCAGGAAACGCCATGATCACCGCAGATAACAATGACAACCGGCGCTTTCTCAAACCATTCACGGTGATAACAATCGGCCAGCTTTTTCAGGTTATCCGGCTCCCTGATGACTACAAAATGCCAGGGTTGATAATTAACAGCTGATGGAGCGATTCGTCCGGCTTCCAGTACTGCAATAAGATGCTCGTCTTCAACTTGTTTAGGTAGGTATTTTCTTGATGAAAATCGTTTTCGGCCTAAATGTATAAAATCCATAATGAATTATTTTTGTCTATGCTAAAAATACTAATATCCAAACATTTTTTCCAGTTCTTCCTGCTCTTCAATCCGCTTCTTAAGTTTTTTCATATATGAGTGTGCTCTGAGGTTAAAATATACTTTATATGAAATTCGTGCCATTTCATAGGCTTTTTCGAGTTCACCCATAATTTCGTAATAAAGAGCCATGTTATATGTTGCATGTTTTGCTATATCAGGATCAGGATGATCTGTATATTGAGACCAGATTTCTCCTGCTTCTTCCCAATTATTAATGACCGCCTTCAATTCGGCCATATCCATACTGTCTTCACCAGATAAAAAGTATTTTCTTTCAACCGGTTTCCAGGATGGTATAATCCTTTCACCTGCCCTGTTTCCTGCTTCAAAGGCAACCTCTGACATTTCATATGGCTGAGGTAACTTCATTGCGGCTGTATCATAATCGGAATCTTCAGCTTCCCATTTCTCTTCTTTACTGATATAGGCAGTGTTAATTTCTTCCTCAGCAAAGTAATCATAATACTCCCAGCGTGTCGCAACAGAAAAGGTTTGATTTGCTGTGTAAGTAGCATCATCGTTCTGAACATAATATCCATGACCATAATTTGTGTTGACATAAATCACAGAAGATGCATAAAAATTATCAAGAATAATCAAAGCCCTGACATTCAGTTTTTCACACAGTTCCCGGTAACTTAAACTTCCCGGAGATTCTGTTGTGAAGTGTACATCAATCGTATCAAAAATACCTGACTCTGTCAAAGAATAAGCAGCGCCACGTAAGGCTTCCTCAGCAAAAAAAACCAACTCCTCCTTTGTGGGTTCAAAAAAATTATTCCTGTATGAGTAACTCCAGCTTTTTTTATAACCCACAACAGCTACACTGTCTATCCTTTGACTAAATGTTCTGTGGGGAGGTTTTAGTATCTCAATGGTCACCTCCCGTTTTGTCGCACATGAGATAAAAATAAACAGAAACACATATAAAATAAACAGTTTGTAGTGGTTGAAAGTTTTTTTCATTTCCTGATAATTGAATAAAATAATGTTTGCCCCAAAGATAGAAGATAATTGTAAAATTCTAAACAGTTTCTAAATGCATATATATTTTTTTATTGCTTTAAGGTAAAAAAATAAAAGAATATTTATTTTTTTTCTACATTTGCTATATTAACTAAATAATTTTTCGCTATGAATGAAGAAGTACAAATGTATCTTGATGATGCAAAGGAACATATGCAGGAAGCTGTCTCACATCTGGACAAAGAGCTTGGAAAAGTACGGGCCGGGAAAGCGAATCCGGCTATCCTTGATGACATAAAGGTGGATTATTACGGAATTGAAACGCCTCTTAACAGGGTTTCAAATGTTGGCGCGTCTGATGCTAAAACCCTGGTAATACAACCCTGGGAAAAATCAATGATTGATGTCATTGAAAAAGCGATTATGAAGGCCAATATAGGTTTAACACCAAACAATAATGGAGAGCTCATAAGGATTAATATTCCCCCGCTTACTGAAGAGAGGCGAAAAGAACTTGTCAAACAAATAAAAAACATCAGTGAGCAGACAAAAGTGAGTATCCGGAGTAAAAGGCGCGAAGCAAATGATGAAATAAAAGCCCTTCAAAAGGAAGGATTATCGGAAGATGAGGCTAAGGAGGCTGAAAATGAGGTGCAAAAACTCACTGATACATTTTCCGAAGATGTAGACAAGCTTCTGAGTGAGAAAGAAGAAGAGGTGATGAAAGTATAATTTACCTCGTCAAAGCTACATACTCTCTAATTATTCTTTTTAAAAAGGTTATTTTGTCATCCGGTGGTGAAATATCTGTCTCCTGTTCAATTTTTTTTAGCAGGAGTTCTAATGCCCTGTTGTGACCGGGAGATGGATATTTCATATATCTTTCCAGTGTTTCTTTAATAACCAACATATCATGTTCAGTAAAAATTGATACCCCGGGATAAGATAAGTCTTTTCCTCTAATTGTGTCAAGCTGAAGAATATGACTTAGAGGTAGTCTGTTACTATCTTTGATTTTAACAACAGTTGTAAAAGCCAGAAAATCTCCGAGGCGTTGTCCTTTTGATGATGATGATACAGAAAGTGCGGCAATAATACCCAGGGAAAAATAAATATCAATCATCCTGAATGCCCAACGCATCAGGTAGTCAAAAACATTTGCCTTTGACCCGTCAAGTTTAACAACACGGATTTTCATGGCCAGTTTACCAGGGCTTTGTCCATTATTAAATATTTCAAATGCCGGTGTGTAGAAGAAAAATATTGGTATGCCGATAAAATAAAACAACAGGTTTGAATCTATCCTGAATATAATCTGAAAGGCAAACATCAACGCTCCTATTGTCCCCCATATCAGAATTTGGTCAATAAACAAAGCAATAGCCCTGTCAATGACTGTGGCCAATTGATATTCGATAGTAACATTCTGTGTGGTGGTTATTTCTATTTTTTTCACAAAAAAGAATTTAATATCTTGCGAAGGTAAAAAATATTCAATGAAAGAATCCGAGTTTATCCGTCAAAATAAAGAAAAATGGTCTGAGTTTGAAGAAGACCTGACCGGTCGTGAAAGTTCTCCCGACAGAATCAGCAGGCTGTTTATCCAGGTGACCGATGATCTTTCATACTCAAGAACACATTACAAGAACCGGTCAGTAAGGGTATATCTGAACGGCGTTGCGCAACTCCTGTTTAATGACATCAACAAAAGTACAAAAGGACGTATTGAAGGATTTCGTTTATTTTGGACACATGAACTGCCGGAACTAATATATCATTCAAGAAAAGAATTCCTGGTCTCTTTCCTCGTGTTTGCTTTGTCAATGGCTATTGGGATATTTTCAAGCATACATGATAATGACTTTGCAAGAGCCATTCTGGGGGATAATTATGTTTCCATGACAATTAAAAACATTGAGAACAACGATCCGATGGCTGTTTATAAGGAGTTTAATGAAATTGATATGTTTTTGGGTATTACATTAAATAATCTGATGGTTGCATTCAGAACGTTTATTTTTGGTATTGTGTTCGCTGTTGGTTCGGTGTTTATCTTGATTTATAACGGGATTATGGTCGGAACTTTCCAGTTTTTTTTTATTGAACGTGGCATTTTTTGGGATTCCTTCCTGACGATATGGCAACATGGCGTCATAGAAATTTCCTGTATTATTATCGCCGGAGCCGCTGGTATAACCATCGGTAAAGGCCTGCTTTTCCCCGGAACTTTATCAAGAAGCCAGTCATTGCGTTTTTCAGGCATGCGGGGACTGAAAATCATGGTTGGCATAGCGCCCCTCATCATTATTGCTGCATTTATCGAGGGATTTTATACTCGCTACACAGATATGCCTTTTGTTATTAGACTGGCAACGATTATGGCTTCTGTTATCTTTATTGTGGGGTATTTTATTTTGCTACCCTGTATCAGGCATCGTCAGGGACTGGCTCAATCCCGCCAGGAAAATCAGACAACAGTGAAGTCTGAACCTGTTTCTCAAAAACAAATCTACTCAGGCGATCAGCTATTTGGTCTGACTTTTAATTACTTGTATCATCATTTGAACAGTTTTTTTAAAATTATTTTGTTGCTTTCATTCTTCTATGGTATTGGCATATGCCTGATACCTTCATTGACAAGATTTGCACAAAAAGAAGCCCCGCTAATATCAGGTATTTCTGATTTGTTCGACTATTCGCGGGAAATTATACTGGCTGTTATGAATGAATTGATCTTGTTTTGTATCACTTTTTTTTCTTTCTTTAGAGTATCAGCCCATATTGAAGGAAAAGATAGAGGGGATAACAATATTTTCGATATGTTCATCACGAAAAAGGCAATTCCGGTCTTTTTGATGGTTACAGTCCTGAACGGAATGTTTTTTATTGAATCATCAGGAATTACTTATTTAATCCTGATAATTCTGCCTCTTGCGACACTCATTACGTATATTTCGTTTATCCAAAAAAAATCAATTTTTTTTTCTATTCAACAAAGTATCAAAATATTGCAGGATTCATGGGGTAAATTTCTTTTCCTGTATTTTAAACTCCTTTTTATTGGATTTGGAGCTGTTCTTTTGATCAATACTCCTTTCATACAAACCTACCTGAACATCATTAACTGGAATTTACCACTTGATGAAAACTGGTCAGGATATGTGTCCCTGTTTTTTTCAGCATTTATCCAGATATTTGTTTTGCTTTCAGCATTTGTCCTTATTCTTGTTTCAAATTCTTTTATTTATTATACCTTGCATGAATCTTACTATGCAGGTTGGCTGATTAAAAAAATTGAGAAGCTTTCTTTCATTAATAACAAACAAAAACCTTAGAATGAGTTGTTTCTGTAATAAAATAGTATTTTTAAATTTTGTGAGTTCCACCAAAATCTTATTATACGGGTTTTGTCTGATATATTTGTTATTCATTTCATTTCATTACACATATGGAAATAGTCCTAAAACCGTTGACCGCAGAAAATGGAAAGAAATAACAACACAACACAATTATACTGAAACATTTAAAGAGCAAGAAGTAAAAGAGCAGAAGAACACTGAGCAATCTTTTGATTTTAGCCGGGTGTCCTGGTTTAAATATGTCATTTTTTCAATCATCATTGTAGCTATGGCATATTTTATTTACAGATTTATAAGTCAGGGCAATCTACGATTCAATGAAAAGGTGAGAAAACAAAAAATCCTGACAGGAGAAGAAATTATTGAAGACATGAAAGAAACTGATTTTGTTGATGCACTGAAAAAAGCGCTTAAGTCAAAAAATTACAAACTGGCGGTGAGAATACACTTCCTTCAAATTTTGAAAAACATGACTGATTCAGGTTTCATCAAGTGGAAGAAGCATAAAACAAACAGAGATTACCAAAATGAAACCCGGAAATTCAAATGGTTTTCTGATTTTAAAAATATCACCCGCATCTATGAAATTGTTTGGTATGGAGAATTTGAATTGAAAGAAGACCACTATGAGGATATCAAACAGGTATTTGATTCATTTCAACCGGAAATAATATGAAACATAAAAGAATCATTGTCATAGTGGCCGTTTTGGTTTTGGTATTATTCGGATACTTCATTTACAATTACATCCAGCAATATCTTCCAAAATACAGTTGGTATGAACAATACAGCTATAAAAGCGAACAGCCTTACGGATTGAGTTATTTATACGAAATTTTGAAGTCTTCTCAAAAGACTGATTCTTTTTTTCTTGTTGAAAAACCTATTTATCAGGCTATTGACCAGGTTGAAAGTAAATCTGCATATGTGTTTGTTGGTTCTAGAGCAATTTATGATTCTACATCAATCTCAGCATTGTTGAATTTTGTTTCAAAAGGGAATACTGCTTTTTATTCAAGTGTATTCCCACCCTGGGAAATTCTTGATACATTATCATATTACCCGGGATTAGACTATTATTGGTATAATTATGATACAGTTGCCACAACACATTTTTTCAACAAACAGTTCGCAGATACCTTCACTTTTCATTATCAATTCAGGAAAGATTCTGCCGCGTATTACTGGCGATGTGTGGATTCCTCATATTTTTATGATACCTTGTTTGTTGACAACTATATGCCGCTTTCACAATTGCAGAATGGACAGATCAATTTTTTCAGCATGAAGTATGGAGAAGGAATATTCTATTTTCATACTACCCCATTAATGCTCACAAATTATCATTTGCAGGGAGAACAGGGGTACGATTATATCAACAGGATTGTTGGATATCTACCCAACGGACATGTATTCTGGGATAAATACAGTAAATCACCAACCAGACTTGATCTTAATACAGGCGCTGAGTCACAGGGGCCCTTAAAATTCATCTTATCTCAAAAAAGTCTGCGTATGACCTGGTATTTACTTCTTCTTATGGTATTCCTGTTTCTGATTTTTAGAGCAAAACGGGAGCAACAGATTATACCGCTGCAGAATAAAAAAATGAATACTTCTATTGAGTTCGCAAAAGCAACCGGTACGTTATTCTATAATAAAAAGAATCATCGCATTTTGATGAAAGAGATGATGAATTTATTTAGTTC